>JAEZJQ010000120.1 GCA_023436305.1 Bacillota bacterium | reverse complement strand
AAGACCAAATGTTTCTGTATTTGAGATGAATAAAAGCCTTAATATTTCATCATTCAATTAGCCCGGAGTATTCACCCCGGGCTATATTGCACGCATTCATGTGAAAATATTTCTCGGAGTCTATCCCTTGTTCTTCCCGGAGTGGAGGTACGCCAGTTTTCTTTTTGAACATATCCCATCCTGTACAAGCATATATTGTTACGGCGGAGGAGGGGATAACATGAAGAAGATTATATTGATCACAGTATTATTCACGCTATTGTTTCCGATATTCATGATTCAAGGGGAAGGGGAGCGGTGGGAGCATATCCTGACCACCGATTATTTTGTTTATACCTTTGACAAGCTTTCACTTAAAACTTCAGTAGCCGAAGGCTCCAGTGGAAAATGCCTGGATGTGTGGTTGAAATATCAATATCAGGAGCCGGCCATTGCCGAACTGTTGATTTGGGCGAAACAGCGGAATATGCCGAAAGAGGATATAGAGTATACCAAAAACCTGGATTATATGCTTATCCATGTTTTGTTATCCCCAAAAAGCGAAAAGCTTGAGTTGGAAAGCATTACTTATGATAAAAACGGTATTCCCGTAAAGCTCGATCCCGCCTCCGGTGAATGGCGGGTGATTGTGCCGGGAAGTGTGAACGAGTATTTGTTTATGAAAGTTTGGGAGTATGCCGCCGGGCATAATCCGTTGTTCAAAAACAACATATAATCATCCTTAATATTTCATCATTAATATAAATATAGCCCGGAGTGTTGAACCCGGGCTATATTATGTACGCTCGCGTTAAAATATTTCGAAGGTTACTTCATATATTTATCTAGGAAATCCAAGACTTTATTCAGGTTATCCCAAGATGAAAACATAGCGTCCGCGTGGCGGGCTCCTTTCAGTAAATCCAAGGTAACTTTGTCCTTTCCAAGGACTTTTTTCAGTTGGGTGGCAAAGTTAATCGACTGCTCAACAGGTACGGATTTATCGGCGGTTCCGTGCTGAATGAAGAAGGGCGGATCATCGGGTGATATAAAGGTTTGGGGATCGGTGGTTTTAATTATTCCGGGATTATCTTTTATTTTTTTCCCAAGGAATATTGATTCCAAAAAATATAAATCACTCATTATTGAATCAATCGGCCCAAACCAATCGACCACAGCCTGCACCCGGCAGGATTCTTCGGGATTTCCCAAACCAAGATCTTCCAATTCCTTTACATCCCCTGAGGTTCCGGCCAACGCCGCCAAATAACCGCCGGCCGACTCTCCCCATACCGCGATCTTATCCGGATTTAAATGATATGTTTTGGCATTGGCTCTGATCCAACGGATGGCGGCCTTAATATCATGGATTTGACTCGGAAATTTGGCTTCGCCGCACAGACGATAGTTCACCGCAACCACTGCATAACCACGCACCGGAACAGCCACCACCATTCTTTTATCCCCAGTGACGAATCCGCCACCATGAATGGAGACAATTACCGGAAATGGACCATTACCACTGGTAGGTAAAGAGATATCGAGCTTTTGATTACCTGATAAATTGGCATAGGGTATATCCAGCCAATCCCGTTGTTCTCCGTGAATAGATAACGGTACTGTGATAATAATGGAACTAATGAAGAGAACCCATAAAGCCATAAATCGCAATCGATTGGCCTGAATTGATTTAAATCCCAGTCGTGCGCGCGTGTGCGATTTCATCATTCCATCTCCTCGTAAAAATTTAGTTACTTTGATGCTGTACGCGATGCTCTATTTATATTGTGAATAAATAATAATACCAATATACCATTAATAAGTAATTTTGTCATCGTATAGTGGTGCTTTAATACGTGCTTTTCGATAAGTACCGGGGTACTGTCGGTAAAAATCTTGAAATACATTGGTTACCACGGATGAAGTATAATGAGCACAAAAAAACAGCCCGTAACATCCGTTCAACCCCGTATTTCCACCGTCCAACTCCACATTTCTACTATTTGGCGGCAATTTGTAACAGCATAATGCAATCATGATAATATGAACGTATCATTTGATAAGCAATATTATCAAATGATCAAATATAATGCGAAAGGAGGGAAATACATGAGCGACACAAAGAATGACAATATCGAGATTAAAATTCCGAAGAAACAAGCGGAAGAATTACAGAAAAACTTGGCTGCTAACGGTTGTGGCTGTGGCTGTATCCTCGGTTGCCAAGTGAAAGTTGATCCCTGATTTAAGTTTGCATGCAAGATCGGAATCCTTGCATGGGGATTCCGATCTTGCTCTGAAAGTCATTTGAGGGTATAGTTGCATCTGAGGATGAACCGGAAAATTTTTGAAAAACCGGCTCCGTGTCAATAAATTTAAAAATAGGGGTAACGAACGATGAAATGCGATATTAAACAGGTTGAAGAAGAGCCAATGTTAACCAGCGAGACGGTTCTCCCACGCGTATCCGAAATCTTTATTGATGAGCGCCGGGGAGAGTATCTGGTGCTTAACCCGCTGGGGCCGTGGTGGTTTGTTGGATCCAAACTGCACGCAAGTTTTGTTCAGCTTTGCGATGGCAAGCGTTCATTGAAAGATATTCGTGAAGTTTTATCCGGTTCATATGATGGATTAACGGATGAACGGATGATTTCAGTGGCGAAATCACTTCAAAAAGCGAGCTTTTTCACCCGGACCGTCAAACGGGAAATTAACCCGTTAAGCGTAGCCTTTTTTAATATCACTAAACGCTGTAATCTTCGTTGCCCCTATTGTTATTATGACAGTGTTCCGGTGAAGTGCAACGCCGTCGAGGAAGAGCTTGACGCAGCCACGTGGATTGAACTGGCCGGTAAAATTGCTGAAATCAATCCCCGGGCCAAGATCATCGTCTCCGGCGGCGAACCGCTGATCCGGCCCGATACCATCCAAATCATAACGGAAATCGTCGCTCGAAGTAATTTGGCGGTCAAACTGGTAACCAACGGCACTTTGTTTACCGAGGAAATTGTTTCGAAGCTTTCAAATATTGATAAATTTAGTATTCAAGTGAGTATTGACAGCATAATCCCGGAAGAAAACGAAAGAACCCGTGGTAAAGGGAGTTTGGACAAAGCCCTGGCGACGGTTCAACAGTTAAAAGCGGCCGGTATTGATTTTGAAATCTCAGCCACCCTGACCCGGCTTAACATTAAAACCGTCCGGCAATTTCGAGAGTTCTGCATCCAAAATCATTATAATTTTCGCTCTTCCATTTTCATGCTATCGGGTGAAACATCGAAAAAGAATGCCGAATGGCTTGAACTAAATCCGGAGGAATACTTGGACGCCTGCACCTATGCGCTTGAATATTATGATCCCGATACGACCATGGGACACCCCATGGTGCCCGGAGAATGCCGGTATAGTTGCGGAATGGGTTACGGCCAGGTAGATATCAGTCCCGATGGTTCGGTGTATCCCTGCAGTCATATCTGTGATTCAAAATATCAAATTGGCAATATCCGGACCTCGGATTTGCGCCAACTGGTGGCGGAAGGGTATCACCGGTACAGCTGTTATGATATCGATGGGATGTCTCAGTGCGCTGAAATAAAAAAATGTCCGGTCCGGTATTTTTGCGCCGGAGGATGCAGGGCCAATGCGCTTCATAATTACGGTACCATGGATGCCCCGGCAAAAAATTGCGAACAACTTAAGCAAAGTTACATGAATGCCTTATGGGTTAGTGTGCTTGGGCCAACCTATCTGGAAAAATAGGGTCTGAAACCGGCGTATTGGGAAGCCGGAGGAGTGACTGCCCGGATGACTACTTCAAAGGAAAGAGGGAAACCATGAAATCCACTTTCATCGCTGAAGAACATTGTATATCAGAGCAAACCGTGCTTCCGGGACTCCCGGAACTTTTTGTGGATGAACGCAAAGGTGATTTCCTCATTCTGAATCCTTTGGGTCCATGGTGGTTTATCGGTTCCAAATTGCATGTTGATTTTTTGAAACTATGTGACGGCAAGCGGACCCTGCGGGACATATTGGAACTGTTGCCGCGTGACGGCCAAGAGGTTACCATCGGGGCACTGATCCGGTTGGCGGGTTCTCTGTCCCGGATACATTTTTTTACCCCGGCCGAAAACCAGCCGGTTCACCGGTGCGGTGTGGTTCATTTCTATATTACCAAGCGCTGTAATTTGGAATGTCCATTTTGTTTTTATGACAGCGCGCCATCGAAAAGCCAAGCGCAAAAACAAGAATTGACAGCCAAAGAGTGGCTCAAGCTGGTGGAAGAAATTGCCGCCATCAATCCCAATGCCGCCATTTCCATCTCGGGTGGCGAACCTTTGCTCCGGACTGATATCATTGAAATCATCGAAGGAATATCCCAATATAGTCTGGAGATTCGGCTAATTACCAACGGTACTCTTTTCAGCGAAGGACTGGCGAAACACCTGGCGAAAATTCCGAAGTTTACGGTCCAGGTCAGCATCGACAGCTTGGTGCCGGAGGAAAATGCCCGGACCCGGGGTTTGGGAAGTTTGGAGAAAGCCATTACGGCGGTCCAATGGATGATCGATGCCGGAATCAATGTAGGGATTACCTCAACGGTGACCCAGATCAACAAACATAGTACCTGGCGCATGAAGCAATTCTGCGAACAGCATCATATTAATTTTGGGACTTCATTCTTCTTTTCATCCGGTGACCGGTCCCACAGTAACGCCGGTTGGCTAGAATTGAAACCCGGTGAGATCATGGAATCCTCGGTATATAACTCCGATTATTTTAAGGGAAAAGAATCCGAGCATTGCGCCTTGACACCAGGTATACGCCGGAACCATTGTGGAATCGGGTGCGGACAGCTTTCCATCCATCCCGAAGGGTCTGTATCGCCTTGCCGTCTCTTGTTGGATCCCCAATTTTATCTGGGAAATATCAGGGAAACTGGACTTCACCGGATTCTGGAGTTGGGGTGTGAAAAGTATGATTTTGTGGGGGTCGATAAAACGGCGTGTGGTTGCGCGACTTGCCCGGTGAGATATTTATGTGTGGGAGGGTGCAAAGCACTTTCTTTTTCTACATATGGGGTGTTGGACGAACTTCCACCCAATTGCAGCTTACTCAAAAAAATATATATCGAGAGTCTATGGGCTGGAATCTTAGGACCGGCGCCGGACGCTTTGGATAATCTGCTTTCCGGCAATTCGGAGCCAATCATTCATGAAACCGGGCTTCACCGGCCTGCGGAAGGAATTGCAAATCAGACATGGAAATGAAAATCATTTTAATTGTAACCCCCATGATGGATTATGGTAGTGAGGGCCGGCTGGTTCCCATCGAAATGGATACTCTTCGGGCCAATCCCAATTATGGGGTCTACCTTTTAGCGGCAATACTTCAAAATCAGGGTTATCAGGTGGTTTTAATCGACCTTATCGCCCGGGGTTCCGTTGATATCACGCCTTTCACGGCGGATATTGAAGACAGCTCACTGGTAGCGCTGGGGGGGACTTCCTTCTCCTGGCCGTCGGTTTGTGATGTAATTGCGATGATCCGGCGGATTCGTAAGGATGTTCCCATTGTATTAGGTGGGGTTCATCCGACAATGTTTGACCGGTATTTATTGAAAAAACTTCCGGTACAATATATCATTCGGGGTGAAGGTGATGTTGCATTGCCTTCTTTATGCAGCCGTTTAAAAAACGGGCAAGATTTAATCCAGGTTCCAAACCTGAGTTGGATGAACGAGGATGGCCGAATCATTCGCAATCCCGTGGCTCCCGGTATTTCGGGAGATGAGTTGGGTGCATTACCTCTTCCGGATTATGACAGACTGCCTCCTGATACTTATCATTATTTGCCCCTAGAATCATCCCGTGGCTGCCTGCATAATTGTACATTCTGCAGTACTCCATACCGGCGCAGCTGGCGGTTTATGACTCCTGAAGTCTTTGTTGACCGGCTAACCGGGATCATGAAGCACCTGAATCGTACGATAAGTATACAAATCCAAATCGTCGATGATGAGTTCTCCATCAATCCCGAAAGAGCGATGAAGATTGCCCGGATTATCATGGAAAGGGGTTTAAAACCTCGCTTAAGATTTTGCTCGCGGGTCAAGGACATACTGGTGGAAGGCTTTGTCGACCATGTTGCCGGTGTAACCGGAAATATCTTTCTGGGGGCGGAGTGTGGTTACGATGAAGGCCTAAAAAATTCCGGGAAGGGAATAACTTGCAAGCACATCGAGTCGGCGGCCTATGAACTTAAAAAGCATGGTATCAGTGAAAAATCAACCTTCTCGTTTATCATCGGCTTACCCTGGGAAACAAAGCCGGAAGTGGAGAAAACCGTTCGCTTTATATTTCATCTCATTGATCATTTCGGCATAACTGCGACTATCCAATGGTACATCCAGATACCGGGGTCTCATCTTTGGCATCGGGCCCGTAATAATCAGCTTTTCAATGAGTCCATGTATGATAACTATAATTTTGTCCATAACATTTACCTGTTCCGCGGGGAACTTCAATTGAAACCCAAGGAGATCTGGGAGATTAATGATTTGATTTTGAATTATCCCAATCAAGCGATGATTACTTATAATACACCGGAAGTCTTGATGCGATATTTTCCCAAGGAGCTTTTGGATGAAGAAGGGCATGACCTGGCCAATATACAAGAACTGGCCTTATCAGTCCAAAAAAGTTAACCGGTTTTTTAGTGTAATCTCATTGCTTACGGGCATAAATATTCACAAGTCCCAGAAATTTGGTTTTAATGAAAACATCCGCCAGCCTGTTCCAGGTTGACAATTGTTTAATAAAGGAACGGCAGAGGGGATTTTTCATTTTCCCGGACCAATTCTCTAATAAATAACCAGTTCTTACCATGCGATGATGAGGTTTGATACTCAGCAACCTGTAACCTTGTTCATGCAGCATACGGGTAATCGTGGTCCGTGAGAAATGAACCAGATGAAACGCCATGAAAAAAGGATAATGTTTCCCCCATATACGGCCCGGTAAACTATCTATCATATGTGTGCTAAAAGCAATTATCCCGCCGGGTTTCAGCAAACGATAAGCTGCTGCTAACGTATCCGCCGGGTTCGTCAGATGCTCAATCACATCCCATAAAGTGATAACATCGAAATGATTCTGGGGAAGCTGGAGCTGTTCCAAGGGTTGCTCATAGATGGGCCCGAGACTCGCATTTCGCGCAATATTTGCCGCCCAAGAACTTAATTCAAGTCCTGCCACGTCCCAACCCTCTTTAGCCGCGACGTACATAAACATGCCGGTAAAACATCCTATATCCAGAAGTTTTCCCGGCGGTTTGGAAAACTTATGAAGCTGGACTAACGAACCTTTAAAGGTAAGCTTCCGTGATTGGCGTTCTTTCAAGTAGCCCGGGTCTGCGATTTTTGTATAGAGACTTAATAATGCCGCCGGTTCAGGTTGGGGATTGTTGTATATCATGCCACACTGCCTGCATTGTACAATATCGCCATGTTCGGATAGATCACGAATCATATAACTATCATTGCCCGGATTCGCTTCAGCCGGAGGCGTTACGGTGGAAGAATAGCGTAATCGGTAATCATTGACACCACAAAGGGGACAATCTACAAAAAGGCAATTTTTTATCATTTTTTCTAATTGAAACGAAGTTCCCTCCTTCTCTTTTTCGTACCGGATGGTAATAAAATGATAGTAAGGGAAACGGTGTGAAAAGTCAATCGCAAGAATAAGATACTATATCCTTTAAATAAAGCTACATCGAAAACCCGGCAGCGGAAAATTTCGGCCGGGCTTCTTCTTGCAGTATAAAACCTCTTTTTAGCTATCAATTATATTATAATTTGGTATTTTTTGATAAGACGTTCAATATATTTTTTAATAAGGATGGGTTGGTGGTGAAGGTGATGGATAGAAAATGATTATCGAACCATAAGAAGTGAGTTTTGGGTTGATGGAATTACCGGTAATATGCATCGTCAGTGTATATATTGCCGGAAGGAAACAACCTCAGATCTTGCGCATACGCGCCCTTCGTTGGTTCATAGGAGGTGAAAGCAATGAAATCATGCAAACTCCTCGATTTCGGCAGTGCTGTTTTCGCATTTTTGACCGCGCTTCTAACCTTTGTAGTGTTAATCATCAATTTATTTAAATAAATGATGGGCACTAACCATATTTGTTCTTCCATCCTTTACTTTGGAACCTTCCCATCCTTACAAAGTAGGTCGGAATTTTTGATATTTTATTATCAAGCAACAAACGGCTCCGGACCATTCTCTAGAAACAAGTTTATGCGTCTGCCCCAAAATTATTACCGTATTTTATGATAAGGTATTCAGAAGATTGAAATTGCGAAAGTTTTTGTTATGACGGCATTATGAGTTGAAGACATACGTTCTACGCCGGATTACCTCCCAAAATTTACAGGTTGTTTTCATAAACTTGATCCTGTATCATTAGACGAGTCGAAAGGAGGGAAAACAATGCGAAAAGTAATGATGAGCATCATGACCGTTGCCGTCTTAACGGTAGCATTGGCCTTACCGGCTGCAGCCGCAACTTCGAACGGGAAAAATTGCAATAATTCCTGGGGTTGGAGTGGAAATAGCGTGCCGGCGATAACCCAATCAGGGAATTGCCCATCGGCTGTGGAACAACCGACGGCGGCACCTGTACAGGGTGAAATCGAAGACTCCAAGCTCGATCTGAGCCGGATTTTCCAGCAGATCCAGGGCCAATTGGGGAATTGTTTCAGTGGCTTTTTCGGTAATTAAAATTACCCGGGCTGAAGCGCTGATTGTAATCAGTATAACTAACGATAAAATGAAAGTCAAAATACCGATACAAAACCACCGGTAGAAAAAAAGAAGGGGGCTGTCCTAAGAGTTTTACCTTTTGGGACAGCCCCCCTTCTTTTCCATTTTTCTCATTCGTCTGGTTTTAAATTGCTTTTCTGGCATTTGATTACTGGATGTGTTAAAAATAAACGGCAGGAAAATTGAAGGAAAAGACGAACTAAAATTTGTTTTATGAGATTGAGATTGTTTTAATGATTTATTCCAATTCATCCGAAAAAGGAGCCACGGAAATGACATATTTGGAAGAACTATTGATGGATTTATCCAATGCCTTCGGCCCATCCGGTTATGAAGGCGAGGTGCGGACGCTCTTTCAAAAGGCGGTGGCCCATACCGCGGGGATTGCTTACGACAATCTGGGCAGCATCATGGCCTACCATAAAGGGAGTTCCGATACGCCCCGGATTTTATTGGCCGCCCATCTTGATGAAGTGGGGCTGATGGTCCGGGCGATTTTGCCCTCCGGTTATCTAAAAGTGGTCGCTTTAGGCGGCTGGTGGGTTCCGGCTCTTTCGGCGCAGCGGGTGTTGATCCGCTCCAAGAACGGCGATCATTATGGTGTGGTCGGTTCCAAACCACCTCATTATATGAGCGCGGACGAGAAAAACCGGCCGCTTAAATTGGCTGATCTTTATATTGATACAGGCGCGAGTAACCGGGAAGAAGTTATGGCCATGGGGATTGCGGTGGGTGACCCGGTGGTTCCGGCGGTGAAAGCGGAGTTCCTTAGCCGCCCGGGTACTGTTGTCGGGAAGGCTTTTGATGACCGGGCTGGTTGCGCGGCAGTGATTCAAATCCTACGGGAGTTAAATGGAACTCATCCCAATATGGTGGTTGGAGCCGGTACGGCTCAGGAGGAGAACGGTATCAAGGGGGCCCGGACAGTGGCGTCTTTGACGCAACCGGATGTCTGTATCGTTTTGGAGGGCGCTCCGGCTGATGATTTTCCGGATGCCGGCAGTGTGATTCAAGGCAGGTTGGGTGGCGGACCGCAGTTGCGCTATCTGGATCCGTCGATGATTGCCAACCGGGCATTGATTGAAATGGCCATCCGGGAAGCCGAAGGCGCAAAGATTCCTTATCAAGTGGCGGTTCGTGAAGGGGGTGGCACTGACGGCAGTGAGATTCAGACCCGGGGGCTGGGCGGGATTCCGGCCATGGTCATCGGGGTACCTGTGCGTTACGCCCATAGCCATTATGGTATTGTCGATCTGGCTGACCTCAAGGCCACCATCCAATTGGTGAAGGGACTGGTGAATCAATTGGATCAAGCTACAGTTGCCGATATAAAGCGAAATCCTTGGTAACCGGAAGCGAATCACGAAGAGTATCATTTTTTGTGTTTGTTACCGCGAAATTCACGAAAAATCCACGAAATAAATTCTCACCATCGATAAAGATTTCGTATTTTTCGTGTGTTTCGTGGTCGGTATCAAACCTTTTCGTCGTTTGATGGCGGAATGCCGGAGTTGAATTTTTTAAAATATTTGTGGATATTTGCCTTGCATTTTTGGGAAAATAGGATTTTTTTTAGTTTCTCTAGACGAATCGGTTAAAAAAGGGTTATAATGAAATTCTAAAAACCGCGAATTCAGTCATACATATATGGATACGAAACAAACTTTTTCGCGTAATTATATTCCATGAATTTTACGGTATATGGTATGAACGCAAAGGGGGACACTCAAATGACGGTAAAGCATTTGCTTAATTTTAAAAACTGGTCGAGTCAGGAACTCCTTGATTTATTAGAACTGGCGCTCGCGATCAAACACAATCAGGCCCAATATTGGCATGTGCTCGATCATTTAACCTTGGGGATGATCTTTCAGAAGACTTCTACCCGGACCCGGGTTTCCTTTGAAACGGCCATGACCCAGTTGGGTGGCCACGCCATTTATCTGGACTGGCGCAGTACCAACCTGGTGTTGGCGGAATTGAAGGATGAGATCCGCTTTTTAGACCGCAATGTAAATGCGATCATGGCCCGGGTACTCACTTTTGAACAAGTTCAAGAAATGGCTGAATTCTCCCGGGTGCCGGTGATCAACGGCTGTGATAATAAATATCACCCCACGCAAGGCTTGGCGGACTTCCTGACTATCTTGGAGCATAAAGGCCGTCTGGAGGGTATCCATCTGGTCTACGTAGGTATCCATAATAACGTAGCCAATTCCCTGGTGGAAGGCGGCGTCAAGCTGGGCATGAAAATTACCACCGTAACCCCGGAGTTTAATGAGGCCAGCCGGGATCAACAACTGCTGGATGAGGCCGCCAAAACCGGGTTGTTCAAACAAACGGCGGATTTAAAACAAGCGGTGGCAGAGGCCGATGTGGTCTATACTGATACCTGGGTGGATATGGAGTACTTCCTGGATCCCTCGTTCGCCGCCGAGAAAGAACGGCGGATCGCCCAGATGATCCCGTATCAGTTGAATGAGGCCTTATTAAAAGGTTCCAAGGCGTTAATCATGCACGATATGCCGATTCATACCGGTTACGAAATCGATCGTTGGGCGATTGAACATCCCAATTCGATCATCTTCGACCAGGCTGAAAACCGGTTGCACGCGGAGAAGGCTGCGCTGGTGAGGATGCTTGGGAAGGCTTAACCCGAGAACTAGGAGTCTGTGCGGCTAATCGGTTTTCGAAGCGTATTTAGTATCAAGTGACATGATTTAATACAACATATAGTGGTTTTAAAACATATAATAGTTTTAAGTTATTAAAAAGTGTTACGCGCACAGACTCCTAGGAGATAGAATTACAGTAAAAACCCGCCCAAAATGTTGAGCGGGTTTTTTGATATCAATCATGACGTGTTAGAAAGTTTAGTAAGTTTTATCAATATTTCAGGTAAAATGAAAATATTGTTACAAAATGTTAATTGAGTTTTACGGAAAATACCAGTATAATTAATTTATAATAATTTGTTATTATATATGAAATGATGTCAGTATATTTTGATTAGAACTTTTTGTTGGGATAAGATAGGAGTTTTTGATATGTCAAGATTGATGATTTACCATAGCAAAAGGAATGATTGCCAACCCGGCCGTGAACTTAAAGGCCGGGTTTGTTTATTTTTATTCGACAAAAACCAGCAAAATTCGACATGGAAAGTCGCTGAGCTGGGAAATTAAGTTCAAGTATATATCATGACTGAGATTTTTATAGCGAGAGGGGATGATATAAAATCACTTACAATTAATCCTGGTTTTATTCTTTTAAGTTGTTATTCAATCCGATGTACCTGTATTCAGAACGAAAAGGAGCATTCGCATGAAAAAGACAATTCGATACTTCATCATATTCTCATTATTTATAATAATCCTTGCCGCCTCTCTGATTTACGCATCGACCCCGGATATGATCGGTATCAGTAATTTAACGAACGGAGAATTGAAATCCGGTTCGTTTGAAATGAAGGGAGTCATTCTCAATAACGGACAGGCCAGCAAGGTAGCCGTAAAAGTTGGGACCGGACCGTGGGAAGATGCCGTTGGGGTGGATCGCTTCAGTTATCAAGTGAATCCCCGGCATATTGTTCTCGGTTATGAGAATGTACTTGATCCGGCTTCGGGACAGTATGTAGAAACTCCTACATATGGCCCTTATTACGGTGATCTTAATATCGTAATTGGAGCATTTGATGCCGGTGGCACAAAAGTATCCGAAAAAACCGTTAATGTAACAATCATACCCGAAAAGCCCGGTTCCGATATTATTTCAGGCACATATCACGAACCGATCAACGTGGTGTTAAAAGCAGCTCCGGATTTGGCGATTTACTATACCACCGACGGCACCGACCCTAAAACCAATGGGACAGGTTATACCGGTGCGATTTATGTGAGCCAAGACACAGTCATCAAGGCAGTATCGAAAAGCACGAACAATCAATATTCGGAAACCGCAATCCTCGATTTAAAAATCAACACTTCCAACCCGCCGGGATTTGTGATTCAATATTACGAAGATCAGGCTTTCACCCGCCCCGTACCGGACCCGGCGTCCTTGAAAACAGGCACTTACTACCTTAAAATCGTCAGTGACCGCAAATTTTCCAGTGGGCCGTTTATCGATATTAACGCCCCGGGTACCGGCAATGATGTCAATCATGCGAATTCAGTTTCCGTAAGCGATTGTGTTTATTGGTATATCCGGATTGTGAATAATGATTTGGCGGCCACCGGAGACATGCAAGAAACCATCAAAATCAGTGGGACCGACAATCAGGGGAATCAGGTGCAAAACATTATTCCAATCAATTTGACCGCCAAAGCCGCCTATTTGGATACGCAACCACCCGCACCGGGAACTATTGCGCTTGCCGGGGGAGCATCAACCACCAATGACCCCACCCCGGTACTTGACATTCATTCCACCGGCGCCGCCTGGATGCGTTTGGCATTAAGCGAAGCGGGATTAGCCAACGCCTTTTGGGTTGAATACGCCGCCCAATATGATGAATTTGACATATCCGGTGGCGGTAATGGGAATAAAACCATCTGGATTGAATTCAAGGACCGGGCCGGCAATATCCAAACCCAGCATGCATCGGCCGCAGTTAATTACGATAATGCGATCCTTTCTTTTGATATCGAATATTTCAGTGATCCCGGTTTGACCCAATCTCTCGGCAATAATCCACACTTAAAAGAAGGCATATATTATTTAAAGATTACCGCCAACCAAGATCTAAGTTACAATCCAACCATACAAATCGATGCCGAAGGAACGAATAATGATGTGACAAGCGGGTTAACCATGATGTTTAATCCCAGAATCTATTACTATACCCGGACAATTGCCGCCGATAACGCGGCGGTCGGACAAACCAAGGAACAGGTTACGATTCAGGGAATTAACCCGTCGAATCTAGATTCCAAGGGCGCCTATACGGATACCCAGGCGCCGGGCGCGCCGGCGGTTAGCGGACCGGCAACCACGGGCAATCTTAGACCCACTTGGACCTGGAATAATGTTGCCGGCGCAACCCGATACCGTTACAGTTTTTCCGACGGTTCAAATTGGGTTGAGACCACGGCAATCTCTTTCACTCCGGCTGATAGTCTGACGCCCGGCAATAACTATACTTTATATGTCCAAGCGGGTGATAAGGCCGGAAATTGGTCACCAAGCGGCAGTTTTACCACCCTCGTTGAGGTGCCTGAAATTAGTGTTAAACAATGGAATACAACTGATATACCGAATGGAACCGGAAGTTGCGATTTTGGGAATGTTACCCTATTTACGGACAAGCAAATATCCTTCACGATTGAAAACACCGGGTCCGGCGATTTGAATCTTACCGGCACGCCGGTAGTCCGTATCGACGGTCCGGGCGCCGCTTCATTCAAGGTAATAAACCAACCCTCCCCATTGGTAAGATCTCATAACAGCATTGCCTTTGTAATTGCATTTACTCCGACCGACACTGAAACCAAGAACGCTACTGTAAGCATCGCCAACAATGATACTGATGAGAACCCTTATACCTTTACCGTTACCGGAACCGGATTTATTCATGGAACATTAACCCTTGATACCTGGACTTCGGGAAATATCTCCACCACCGTTAAAGTAAACACCTATTGCTTTAACGCTGTTCCCGGGAAGATTTATACTGTAGCCTGGGATGACGGTTATCAAGGAACGGGGACTTATACCGCTGATGTCAAGGTATCCGCATACCGGCAGGATTTAGCCACGCCTTACTTCAGTGACTTGGACTCGGGGTATACAATCCCCCGGGTCATCACCGCTCAGGATACGGTTGTCTATTTCAAAATCGTCGGTTATAATGCTTCCACCACCGGAAGTTTCGCCCTCAAGGTCGGCGATATTATTCCGGAACCGGTGATTTCCCTGAAGCAAGGGGAGACCAATGTTCCGAACGGAGGAAGTTATAATTTCGGTAATGTTGCACTATCTTCGAGCGGTAATGCCGCCTTTACGATCCAAAACAGCGGGGGCATGAATTTAAATCTAACCGGCAACCCCAAAATTCAAATCAGTGGAGCCGATGCTTCGAATTTCACCGTGACGATCCAACCTTCCTCACCGATTGTACCTTTTACAAGCACCTACTTTGTGGTCCGTTTCACCCCCACCGGCCCCGGAGCTAAGACGGCTACCATAAGCATAGCCAACGATGATACTGACAATGATCCCTATACCTTCACCATTACCGGAACCGGAACGGGCGCCATCGAACCATTGACCCCCGACGCCTGGAATACGGGAAATATTGCCGCAGCTGGTGAAATTAAAGTTTATTCATTCAGCGCCACCATTGGGGGCACCTATATGATTGCTTGGGATGACAGCGCTCAAGGATCAGGAACTTATAATGGCAATGTTAGAGTATCCGCTTACCGGCAGAATTTTATCACACCTTACTTTTCCAACATTGACTCCGGGTATAACCCTCCCAAAATTATCACTGCCTGGGAGAATACCGTCAATCTTCGAATTGAAGGGGCTACCACCTCCTCCACCGGAAGTTTTGCTGTGAAGGTTTCTGAAATTGTTCCCGAGCCCACCATCAATCTTAAACGAGGCTCCACCAATATTCTCAATGGGACCGGAATGTATGACTTTGGATATATAAATATGGGTTCCAGCAATACGGTTACCTTTACCATTGAAAACACGGGGACCGGCAACATCGATTTAAGTTACCCGGGTGTACAAATCGGCGGGGCCGATGCTTCGGCTTTCAGTGTGGCAGCCCAACCTCATTCACCGGTGGAGCCGTATACAAGTACTAATTTTAGTATCAAGTTCACTCCAAACAGCTCTGGCGCAAAGACTGCTACCGTAAGTATCGTTAACAATGATAGCGATCAGAACCCTTATACCTTTACGATTACCGGAAACGGGGTAGCATCACCCCTTAATTATTGGATACCCGGGAGTATTTCCACTCCGGGTGAAGAAAAAGTATACGGTTTTAATGTCAGCGCCGGGTCAACCTACCGCATAACCTGGGATGACTATGCGACTGGAACAGGCACCTATACCGCAAATACCAGAGTTTCCGGATACCGGCAGAATTTAACCACTTCTTATTTTACGGACGCGGCCATGGGATATGTATTTCCGAAAGACGTCACCACCCAGGATGATGTCCTTATTATTAAAGTCAAAGGTTTTAATAATTCAACCGGAAGTTACGCCCTCAAAGTATATTTGTATGAACCAAAGATGAGCGTAAAGCAAGGGATAACCGATATTCCGAACGGAACCGGGAGTTATGACTATGGAAATCTTTCTTTTGGCTCGTCCAGTTCCGCTACCTTTACGGTAATCAATACCGGAAATAACGATTTGAGACTGACGGATATTCCGGAAGTCAGGATTAACGGCCAAGATGCCGCCTCTTTCATGGTTACGGCCGAACCGTCATCCTGGATTCTCCCCAATAAAAGCAGTAGTTTGACGATTAAATTCACTCCGGTCAGCCCCGGACCTAAAAGTGCTACTGTAAGTATCGCCAGCGATGATCCCCATCAAAACCCCTATACCTTTACGGTTACCGGAAATGTAACAGGCTCATTGGAACCATTGCCGCTTGATACATGGATGTCCGGAAATATTGCCATTGCCGGTGAAGAAAGGTTTTATTCATTGAATGCCGTCATCGGGAAGGACTACGGTATCACTTGGGATGATAGCGCGAACGGATCGGGGACTTATACCGGTAACGTCAAGGTAACCGCTTACCGGAAGGATTTAACCACATCTTACTTTAACCTTGACGCCGGTTATCCCAATCCGCGGACCATCACCGCCGAGGATAATGTTATCTATCTTAAAGTCGTCAGTTACACCAGTGGCTCAACCGGCAGTTACGCCCTGAAAGCATTTCTACGCGAACCCAGGATCAATGTGAAACAAGGAACGGTTAATATTCCAAGCGGGATCGGAAGTTATGATTTTAGGAATGTATCTCTATGCACAACCGGTTATGCCGGCTTTTCGATTGAAAACACCGGGAACGGCGATTTGAGACTGGCCGGCGGTGGCCAGGGGGTAATCATCAGCGGGGCTGACGCTGCTTCTTTCTACATTACCGCTTCACCTGCGACAACGGTTGCGCCAAATAGTGCCACTTCATTTACAGTCGGTTTTATTTCGGCCAGTAAGGAAACCAAGACCGCTACCATCACTATCACCAGTAATGATCCCAATAATAGCTCCTATACCTTTACCGTCACCGGGACCGGAGCCGGTGAATTTGAGCCATTAACGCTGGATACCTGGACACCGGGAAATATCTCCACCGTCGGTGAGGTAAAGCTTTATTCATTGAATACTATTCCCGGGAACACTTATGCCATAGCCACGGATGATGGGAATCTGGGCTCCGGAGCCTATAACGGTAGAGTTGTGGTATCCGCTTACCGGCAAGATATGAACGGGCATTATTTTTTAAATGACGCTTCTTATGCATCTCCAATGGTAATCACCGCTCTCGATAATATTGTTTATTATGTAATTACCGGCTATTATTCCGACTCCACCGGGAATTTCGCCGTTAAAGCATTCAAACCCTTGAATGAAGCCACCATCAACCTCAAACAGGGAAGCAATGATATTCCGAGCGGGACCGGCAGTTATAATTTTGGGAATGTTGCTTTATGTACCAGCCGGGAAGCTACATTCCGGATTGAAAACTTGGGAATTCCCAATTTAAACTTGACCGGTAACCCGCTGGTCCGGATCGACGGGGCCGATGCTTCTTTTTTCAGCATAACCGCCCAGCCCGTTTCGCAGCTTGAAACTTGCCGGAGTACTCCTTTTACGGTCAAATTCACCCCGGACAGCTCCGGGACCAAGACGGCTACCGTTAGTATCATGAGCGACGATGCCGACCGGAGCCCTTATGCCTTTACCATTACCGGAACCGGGGTCATCAACGACTTAACCCTTAATGCCTGGACTCCGGGCAATATTTCCACCGGCGGGGAAGTAATCACATACGCCTTTCATGCCATCCCCGGGAAACCTTATGGGATAACTTGGGATGATGATTCATTAGGTTCGGGGAACTATACCGCTTATGTACGTGTCAGCGCATACCGGCAGGATTTAACTACGGCTTACTTTACTAACTATTCCGCCGCATATATATCTCCCCGGATCATAACCGCCCAGGACGATATGGTTTATATCAAAATCGCGGGTATTGGCTCTTCCACCACCGGAAGTTTCGCCCTCAAGGCATTTTTGGACGAACCCGTGATGAATGTGAAACATGGAACAACCGTGATTCCCAATGGCGGAAATTATGATTCCGGTAATGTGGCATTATGTATCGGGAATTATGCTGTCCCTTTTACAATTGAGAATAATGGCACCGGTAAACTGAATCTGACAGATACTCCCAGGGTACGGATCAGCGGGCCCGACGCCGCTTCTTTCTTCGTATCGCGCGATGCCTCCGTTGCCACGGTTGCACCGAATGAAAATATCACTTTCGACATTCGCTGCGTCCCGACTGGTACCGGAATCAAGACTGCTACCGTAAGCATCGCCAATAATGATCCGGCGGCAAATCCCTATACCTTTACCATTACCGCTATCGGGACGATGGAAGGAGCACTGGCACTTGATACCTGGACCACCGGAAACATTTCCGTCCCGAGTGAAAGAAAGACATATTGCATTAACGCCGTTCCCGGAAGGACTTACGCCATAACTTGGGATGATGGCGGTTACGGCTCAGGAACTTATACCTGCGATGTTAAGGTGTCCGCTTACCGGCAAGATTTAACCACAACTTACTTTTCATCCAGGGATTACGGCTATAACTCGTATACTGAGGTCATTACCGCCCAGGATAATATCATTTATATTTCGGTCTACGGTTCTAATACTTCCGCAACCGGAAGTTTCGCCTTAAAAGCATACATCTATGAACCGGTGATAAGTTTGAAACAGGGAACAACCGATATTCCAAGTGGTACCGGGGTTTATAACTTTGGAAATGTCTTGCTATGTACCAATAATGAAACTACCTTTACGGTGGGAAACACCGGGAATGCCAGATTATATCTGAATGGAACTCCATATGTACAAATCAGCGGAAGCGACGTTTCTTGTTTCAGTGTGACGGTGCAACCCGCTTCATCGATTTTACCAACCGGAAGCACCAGTTTTAAGGTTAAATTCACCCCCAACGGCGCCGGAACGAAAACCGCCATGATAACTATCCTCAACAATGATCCGGATCAGAACCCCTATACTTTTATCGTTACCGGAACCGGAACCGGTACATTCAACCCCTTGACACTGGAGAACTGGACTTCGGGAAGTATCTCCGGCGCTGGTGAAATAAAGTTGTATTCGTTCAATGCTACTCCCGGGACTGCTTACGCTATAAGTTGGAATGAAAGCGGCAGTAGTCCGGGATCTTATACCGGTGATGTTAAGGTATCCGCATTCCGGCAGGATTTAAACAACACTTACTTTAGTGACGTGGATTCCGGGTATAGCTATCCCCAGGTGATCACCGCCCAGGAGAGTACGATTTATCTTAAAGTCGCCGGAAATTCTTCCAGTTCCACCGGAAGTTTCGCCCTGCTTGCTTCCTTGGCCGAACCGGTTATCCATGTTAAACTAGAAGCAACCGATATTCCTAACGGCGCCGGAAGTTATAATTTCGGGCCGGTTACCATTGGTTCCAGTAAAAGCGAAACCAACTTTAAAGTGGAGAACACCGGGGACGGTTATTTGATTCTGACGGGTACTCCCAGGGTACGAATTAGCGGTACAGACGCCGCTTCCTTCAGCGTGTGGTCCCAGCCTTATTCACCACTTGGGATTGGTGGATATAGTTACTTTTACGTAAAATTCGCCCCGGTTAGCACCGGAATAAAGACTGCTACGGTAAGTATTGCGAATGATGATGAGAACCGGAATCCCTATACTTTTACCATTACTGGGTATGGAGCTCCCGCCATCGAAAAAGCACTGACTCCCGATAGTTGGACCGAAGGAAATATAGCCGTTACCGGTGAGGAAAAGTATTACTCCTTCAATGCCACTGCCGGGAAGACCTATATTGTTGTGTGGGATGACAGCAATCAAGGGTCGGGAATCTATACCGGCGATATTAAAGTTTCCGGTTACCGGCAGGATTATATTACCCCTTACTTTACTGGTATTAATAACGGATATACCACTCCTCAGTTTGTAACCGCCCAGGATAATATCGTCTATCTGAAAGTCACCGGTTTTGACGCTTCCTCCACCGGCAGTTTTGCTTTAAAAGTATTTGAATCCCGGATCAATTTGAGGAAGGGAACCACGAATATTCCGAATGGTTCCGGGAGTTATGACTATGGGTGTGTAAATCCGGGTTCCGGCATTAGCGCCACTTTTACGATCCAGAACAACGGGAGCACTAGTTTGAATCTGACGGGCACCCCAAAAGTACAAATTAGCGGGACGGATGCCTCCTACTTTAGTGTGACGGTTCAACCGGATTCAACGGTAGCGGCTAACGGAAGCACAACCTTTACCATTAAATTCAACGCATCCGATGGCGGATTGAAGACCGCTATGGTCAGCATCGGGAGTGATGATTCGTATAGTAATCCATATGTCTTTACCATTACTGGAACCGTGGCGGCGACAAGTTTACCTTTAGGTGCCTGGACACCAGGGAATCTTTCCAACGCCGGAGAAGTAAAAACCTTTTACTTCAACACCACTCCCGGGAGTACTTATACCATTGCCTGGGATGACGGTGGCCAGGGAACGGGGGCCTATAATTGTAATATTAAAGTATCCGCATACCGGCAGGATTTCACGACCGCATACTTTAGCAATATTGACTCCGGATATACATATCCCCAAACCATCACGGCACAAGAGAATATAATTTACCTTAAAGTGACCGGTGTTGTTTCGACCTTCACCGGGAGTTTCGGCTTGAAAGCTTTCTTAACCAACATTAAGGTCAAGCAAGGAACAACCAATATTCCGAATGGAACCGGCAGTTATAATTATGGAAATGTGGCCTTGGGTTCGAATAGTCCGACAATCTTTACCATCCAAAACACCGGGACCACTAATTTGAACCTGACCGATACTCCGCAAGTACAGATCAGCGGAGCGGATGCTGCATCATTCAGCGTATCGTCCCAGCCTTCCTCACCGGTAACACCCGGTGGAAGCACTACCTTTACGGTTACTTTTACTCCGTCCGGTACTGGAATCAAGATGGCTACCATAAGTTTGGCCAACGATGATAACAATAATAATCCCTATACCTTTACCATTACCGGAACCGGGACCGCCACGGGAGAGCCGTTAACTTTTGACACCTGGACTCCCCAAAACATTTCCACGGCCGGAGAAGTAAAAACATATTACTTTATGGCCACTCCGGGGACCGCCTACGCCATCGCTTGGGATGACAGTTATCAAGGCTCGGGAACCTATGCTTGTGATGTCAAGGTATCGGCTTACCGGCAAAATTTGACCACTCCTTACTTTAGTAATATTGATTCCGGATATACCTTGCCCCAGACCATCACCGCTCAAGAGAGTATCGTTTATATCAAAGTGATGGGTTATTCTTCCAGTTCCACCGGGACTTTCGCGCTAAAGACCGGCTTGAGCCAACCGATTATTCATGTTAAACAGGGTTCAACCAATATTCCAAGCGGAAGTGGCAGTTATAATTTTGGGAGTATTTATTTGAGTACCAGCAAGAGTGCGATATTCACGATTCAAAATACCGGGAATACCAGTTTGAGTTTGACGGGTTCTCCGAAGGTACAGATCAGCGGAGTGGACGCTTCCTGTTTCAGTGTGACTACCCAACCCTCTTCACCGGTAACGCCGAACGGAAGTACTACCTTTGCGGTAAATTTCACTCCCAACGGCAGCGGAACCAAAACTGCCACCGTCAGCGTTTCAAGCAATGATAACAATAATAGCCCCTATACCTTTACTATCACCGGAAGCGGCACGGTGGATCCATTAACTCTTGATGCTTGGATCTCCGGAAGTCTTACGAACACCGGAGATTTAAAGCTTTACTATTTTGACGCCACTCCCGGAAAGACCTATAAAATACTTTGGGATGACAGTTTTCAAGGCTCGGGATCTTATACGTGTGATATTAAGGTTTCTTGTTACCGGCAAGATATGGTTACCTCATACTTCAGCAGTGTTGACTCAGGGTTCCAAACTCCCCAGACCATCACCGCTCAAGACAATACTGTCTATATTAAGGTCGTCGGTTACTCTTCCAACAATACCGGGAGTTTTGCCCTTAAAATCGTTCCGGTGAATTAAATCGAATATATAAAAATATATGATGAGAAAGTACTTCAGGTATTTTTAAAGCGGTGTGAAAAGGGGCTGTCCCAAAAGAACCTTTTGGACAGCCTCTGCACATCGCTTTTTGTCGTACACTATAGCTCAAAATGTTAAATTTCATCGGCTTATAAAAAAATTACGAAATCTGCAGGGAACTGGTATAAATTTCACGAATATGAATAAGAATTTTTGGATAGGGGTGTGTTGAAATATGGCATGCGCGAACCTGGAAAAGAACAAAAAAAATTGCACTTGTTACGATACAGCTTGTTCGCGGCATGGGATTTGCTGCGAGTGCATAAAATACCATCGGGAACACGGCGGCAAACCCATGTGTTTAAAATAGGCGACTCACTTTTCACACGTTAAAACTACGGAGGTCTTTTTTGGTGCGGGAGATTACAGTGGAACAGATCACCGAATTGGTGGCACGCCTATGCAGGGAAGCGAATATTTCGTTAGGCCAGGATATTGTTACCGCCCTCCAGAAAGCATATGACATGGAAGAATCCCCGGTGGGACGGAATTGTCTACGAAGCGCTATTGAAAATGCTCAAATCGCCAGGAAGGAATCCATGGCCATATGCCAGGATACCGGTGTGGTAGTTGTTTTTATGGATTACGGCCAGGAGGTAACGGTCAGGGGCGGTGATATTTCTGAGGCCATTAATGAAGGAGTTCGCCGTGGATACCAGGAAGGGTATTTCCGCAATTCCGTAGTCCGCGATCCCTTGCACCGGGTGAATACCGGGGACAATACTCCAGCGGTGGTGCATACCCGAATCGTTCCCGGGGATAAACTAACCATTACGGTCTCCCCCAAGGGGTTCGGCAGTGAAAACATGAGCCGCTTGGTGATGTTGACGCCGGCCCAGGGGCTCCAAGGGGTGAAGGAATTTATCCTGGAAACGGTGAGTTTGGCCGGGGCCAATCCTTGCCCGCCGGTGATAGCCGGGGTGGGGATCGGCGGCACCATGGAAATGGCGGCTCTTTTAGCGAAAAGGGCTTTATTGCGCGAAGTGGGCACCGTTAACCCGGATCCGTTTCAGGCGGATTTGGAAGCGGATTTTTTGCTGGAAATCAATAAATTAGGAATCGGCCCCCAGGGTTTGGGCGGGCGTTGTACGGCCCTGGCGGTTCATATCATGACTTATCCCACCCATATTGCCGGTCTTCCGGTAGCAGTCAATCTTTCCTGCCACGTGACCCGCCATCGGACCGGATCAATCTAGAACTGATAAGGAGCCGTATTTTGAAAAAGCAAGTTCGATTGCCGCTTACAGAGGCCCAGATTATGGAGCTCAAAGCCGGGGATACGATTTACTTAAATGGGCCGTTACTCTCAGGGCGTGATGCCGCCCATAAAAGAATGATGGCTTCCCTTCACAAAGGACAGCCGCTACCCATCGATATTGCCGGTGAAACAATTTATTACGTAGGGCCTTGCATGACTCCACCACAGAAAATAATTGGTTCCGCCGGCCCGACCACCAGTGGACGCATGGATCCTTATGCTCCACGATTAATTGAGCTTGGATTAAAAGGGATGGTGGGAAAGGGGCAGCGGTCGGCGGAAGTCATTGAGGCCATGGTCAAATTCCACGCTATTTATTTTGCGGCTTTGGGTGGAGCGGGAGCGCTCATTGCCAATTCCATTAAAGCGGCGGAGATTATGGCGTATCCCGATTTAGGACCGGAAGCTATCTATCGCTTTTTCCTGGAGGATTTACCGGTCATTGTAGCGATTGATGCCTACGGGAACGATCTTTACCAGGAAGGCAAGGCGAAATATTCTCAAATTTCGTCATAAATGGATTCATTTTGGTTTAAATTTAAATTATGAAGCAATTAAAGAAGCGACGTGGGGGTAACTGGCGATGCAACGGATTGACGGACGGCAATTAAATCAGCTTCGGGAAGTTAAGATTCACCGGGATTATATCATTCATGCCGAAGGTTCGGCGTTAATAGAAGCCGGAAATACGAAGGTTATTTGTACAGCGACGATTGAAGATAAGGTGCCTGTTTGGTTGCGGGGTCAGGGTCAAGGCTGGATCAGCGCCGAATACTCCATGATTCCCCGGGCCACTCCCCAACGTAATATCCGGGAAGTCTCCAAGGGCAAATTAAGCGGCCGGACTCAGGAGATTCAGCGGTTGGTCGGACGTTCGTTGCGTGGTGTGGTAAATTTGGCGGCTCTTGGTGAAAAGACTATCTGGATTGACTGTGATGTTATTCAAGCGGACGGCGGCACCCGGACCACCGCCATTACCGGAAGCTTCATCGCTTTGGCCGATGCTTTAAACAAGGTCATTCCCGCAAACCAGCCTTTACCGTTATATGACTTTTTGGCGGCCACCAGCGTAGGTATTTTGGATGGGGCTTGTTTGCTTGATCTTTGTTATTCGGAAGATTCCAAAGTATCGGTGGATATGAACCTGGTAATGACCGGTAATGGTAAAGTTGTTGAGATTCAGGGTACGGCTGAAGGCAATCCCTTTTCCTGGGATGAACTGCAATGTTTGACGGATCTGGCTAAACAGGGGATCGGACAACTGATTCAATTTCAAAGAGATATTCTCGGCCCGGTAGCGGCCCGAATCGGAGGTCTTTCCGGTGCGAAAAATCGTCCTGGCGTCGAGGAATAAAGGTAAAATCCTGGAAATCAAGGAGTTGCTGGCCGCTTTGCCACTGGAAGTAACCAGTTTGGAACAGTATCCCGGGGCCCCTGAAGTGGCCGAAACCGGAAAAACCTTTTTGGAGAACGCCATACTTAAAGCTCGTGCAATCGCCGGGTTTACCCATGAACTTACTCTAGCCGATGATTCGGGGTTGGAAGTGGATTCCTTGAATGGTGAACCCGGAGTTTATTCGGCTCGTTATGGTGAGCCGGGGTGGGATGACCGTCGGCGTTATGAATATTTATTGCGCAATTTGGCAAATGTTCCTCCTCATCAGCGTAACGCCAGATTTCGGTGCGTGGTGGCTGTTTATGACCCGGTTAACGATACAGTGATAACCGGGGAGGGTAAAATTGAGGGGGTCGTTTTGACCGAACCGAAGGGAACCAATGGTTTTGGTTATGATCCGGTGTTTTATATCCCGGACAAAGGCCGCACTATGGCGGAATTATCTGAGGATGAAAAGAATACCATTAGCCACCGTGGGCAAGCCATTCGCGATATTACACCCAAGTTAAAGGCAATGTTATAATATACAATTTTGGTTTTATGAACCACGAAACATACCATGATCCGAAAAAAGTTTAAAAATGTTCTAGCATGATTTCTGAGGAGAGAGATGCGAATCGGTGTAGTTGGTGATATTCACGGTAATTTAGAGGGCTTGCGGCAAGCGGTTGAGCTGATGGAACACCCTAACTTATTGCTTTTCACCGGGGATGGGTTCCGGGAGATCAGCCGGTTGCAAGAGGAAGTTGAGATTCCAATTGAAGGTGTGGCCGGTAATTGTGATATTTATACCGAATTCACCAATGAACTTATACTAAAGCTGGGTAAGTTTAAAGTTTTCTTAACTCACGGCCATTTATACAATGTTAAGAACGGAGTGACCCGGATAGGGTTGGCCGGCCGGTCCAAGGGGGTAAATCTGGTGGTTTTCGGGCATACCCATCAGCCATTGAATGATGAATGGTACGAAGTGAAATTATTTAACCCGGGTACGTTATGCCGGGAACGTTCAGTGCGTGGGATGACATACGGGTTGATTGTGATAAACGATTCCGGAATTCATACGGAGATTCATTCATTCGATTCAGTATAAATTTGAAAGTTAACGGTTACAAGTTATTTTCAACTTTTAACTTTTATTCTTTTACGCTTATCGTGATTCCGGTTCTTGACGTTGTGGCTTTTTTACGGTATACTAGATTAGCGTCATTCAATTATCAATTAATTTTTTTATTATTTCATGGATTATTTTCGGGGCGTAGCGCAGCTTGGTAGCGCACCTGCCTTGGGCGCAGGGGGTCGTAGGTTCGAATCCTGTCGCCCCGACCATTTAAAACTCTAAATCGGGAGCGGTTAAAGACTCCCGATTTTTGCATGCTGATTTTAAATAATTAATCTTCCCCCGTTTGATTAGAGACTAAATTCAGCGCATTATTTTCCAAGTTTTCCGGGGGTGATATATAGCCAATCAAAGAATGATGTCGTTCTCGATTATAGTCAATTTCGATATACTCAAGGACCTTTCGTTTAGCTTGCGTCAAAGTAAACAAAAACACCGTGGAATTAATTTTTCTTGTTAGTCCCACAGGTGTTTTTTTAATTCCATATCTTAGCGTCTGCGCTTTTTCGCCGCTAGCATCGCCAGATCGGCTTTTTCGACGAGCCCGTCAGGCGTTGTTTCTTCATTCGAGAACACTGCGATGCCGATGCTTACCCCTATGTGTACCGTCATTCCGCCTAGATCATACGGCTTCTCTATATAGTCCGTTATGCGCCGTTTTAACGTGCGACAGGAAGCCGCACTCTCCATGGGCGTAAGCAGTATTACGAATTCATCTCCCCCGATCCGCGCAACTAGGTCTCCGTTCCGCACCGCCGATACGAGGCGCCTGGCTGTTTCCCTAAGAACTGCGTCGCCGGCCTCGTGGCCATGGGTGTCGTTCACCGGCTTGAAGCGGTCCAGGTCGAGGAAGAACACAGCCAGGCGTGTGCCGTTTTCGCGGGCGATGGCCATTTCCTGCGCCAACCGCTGGTCGAGGCCGCGACGGTTCGTAAGCCCCGTCAGGGTATCCTTTCTGGCCATCTCGTAAGTTTTCCTGTAGTCTTCGTAGATGTTCTGCTGGGTCAGGAGAAGCCGCTTGATCGTGTCGGGGATAAACAGGAGGAGGATGCCGCTGATGGCAAGGTACAGTGACCGGTATATTTGCCCCGCGATTCCCACGCTAATGAGCTGCGCGGTGATTTCCGGGTTGAAACCGGGGGATGCCACAGCATACAGGGCGTTCATGAGGGCGATGGACAAGAGGGTGGAATAGACGATCAGCATGCGGTCCATCCTGAGTGAGGCGAGGAAGACGAGTGCTTGGTAGAGCAAGAGGGTCGCCGAGGTCACCGGCGTGTAGATTGAGGTGTTGAAGGTGTCGTAAGCGTTGAACAGGGTCAGGCTCAAAATATCGATGGTTACCGAAAGGTACCTAATCCAAGAATATACCGCACGTCTGCGGATCAGCGGAATGAGGAGGATGTTGTAGAGAATGGGCACGACACACAGGGCCATGCCTAAGAGGCCCGCGCTCTGCCCCAGCAGGAACTGTTTAACCATGGCCAGGCACAGCACGATGCCATAAAGTATCCAACGGAACATCCAGGCGACTTGTTCCCCCCGGATTGTCTCGTCCGCGAGCAGAAGCCTGTATAGGTCCCTCTGACTCGCCGGTTGCGTTTCGCCGTTTCTTGGATGCGGTGTATCGATGCCCATGGTATCCGGTCCTCCTCCGAGCAGGGTGATAGGAAATTGATTTTCCGGGTCATCTGTTCTCTTGCCGAAAGTCTCTTTACACCCGTTGCAATTCTTAGCCGCAGCCAATGACAATTTCACAATAATACTATTAACATTCTATAATAATATATTTTCGACAAATTCCAATAGTATCCTGCTATATCTGGTAAAAACAGTCTTGGATCGCCCTAAGTTTTCAGGGGTCTTTCGTGAACAAACCATAAATGTGACATTCGACACTTTCAAACTGCCAGAAAATTATTTTTTTAAGAAATAACCGGGCTTAATGGGCGCACGGGGAGGAAATCTAAAATTTATTGAAATAATTGAAAATCAAATTTAAATTAGAGGATTTCGGGAGAAATGGACGAAATAAAGAATAATGTTTTTTTGTCATTGAACTGATCATCGGGAAGCAGAATTGTAAAAAATGGTATTTACAGTGCGTGTTACTCGAAAGGCATACCGGAAGAGGTCCAACCGAAAATATTTCAGGAAATGTTTACCACCAAAGGCCCGGGAAATTTCGGACTGGGCTTATACATGTCTCGATTAACCCATAAAAGGCCGGTTTGGGGAAGGATTAATGAATAACTCCGTTCTTTGGAGAAGTTTTAACTTTTATATAATTATCCCCTATAAATGCGGTTGAGTAATGGGAGGGTATAAGTTTATGGATGACCTGATCAAGATTTTTATCGTTGAGGATGAACCTTCCTGGCAAAACCTGATTACCAGGCAGTTAAATTATTTTCCGGAATTTTTAGTCGTGGGTATCGCCGAGAATGTGGAACAGGCGATTAAACTTGGGAATATTATCGATTTTGACTTTATCTTGATTGATTTGCAATTGGACCAGACCAAGGAAGACGGATTCCGTGTTTATAGCGAGTTAAAAAAGAAAAAGGAGTTGCAAGCCATCTTTTTAACTTATAATGAAGACCCGAATACGATGTATAACACATTCTTACGGGGCGGTTATTCCTATATACCCAAAAACTACTTGAATGTGCTCCCGCAAACTATCCATTATCTTCATAAAAATCCGGTACCGAAAATATTCATGAATGCGGTTCAAGATCGGATCAAGGAATTTCGTCTGGTGGTCTTGACATGTGCCGAAAAGAACGTTTTTGACTTGCTAAGACAAGGATTAAAACCGGATGAGATTTCACGTAACCTGAATATTACTTTATATACGGTTCGTTCCCATATCCGGAATGTGCTTAAAAAACTGGAGGTCAATAGTTATAAGGACGCCATCCGGAAACTCTATTGTGAAGATGAGATCGTTGGGCAATCACCCGGCGAAGAGATTCGCCATATTTAAACAGTCGAAAGTACGCGCGCCAAAGTAAATCTCCCCCATTTGCGGTTCATTTTCATCCCCCGGTTACCTCTGTAATTGCCTTCATTGGTTTAATGCCCTTTTCCCTGCTAAACCATCCAATTTGGTATTAAGCATGCCTGTACAAGGGATACTATCTCGTGAAAGGAGTGTTCATAATGCATGATCTAAAAGAAAAATCGGCATATTTGCGTGGTCTGGTCGAAGGCGCGGGATACCCGGAAAATGAAAAACAAAAACTGGTTTGGGATGGGTTGCTGGATTTTTGCGATGGGGTCGCCAAAAATTTGGATGAAATGGATGGTTCCCAGAATGAATTTGCGGAATACATTGAAGCCATTGATGAGGACCTCAGTACGTTGGAGAAATATTTTTATAATGCCGGCGAGGATGACGAAGAATCAGATATTCTATTCTCCAGGGAACCGCAAGGATCATTACGGGAATGCACCTGCCCTCATTGTAACGAGACAATTAGCTTTGAGGATGAATCCGGGGATAATGAGATGGTTTGTCCGGAATGCGGGAAAGTCACGGTGACCCATACGGATACCCCCAAAATAAGTCACGAAACGACAGCTCAAGCATAACCGGGATTTATGGGTAGACCGTTTGTTGGATTGTTTACGCCTGTCAAAGCGCGTCTGTTCCGGGTTAGCGCAAGAAACTCACGAAACATAGTCATAAAAATAAGCCCGTCCCCATAGATATTATAAAAGGACGGGCTTATTTATTGGAATTATCTAGTAAAACGTTCTCTAAATATTATAGTCAAAAGAGAACGTTTTTTCAAAGTATAGCGCTTATCATTGATATGTTATTTAGGAAGCGCCATACTAGTTTTAAAGAGATGAAAGAGTGAGACATGGGTGCCGAACAGAAAAGCGATCTCGCGAGTAATGAACCGGTTCCGGAGTTGAACCGGTGGCCGGAGGTATTGCGGTTTTTTCCGGAAGAATTAAGGGAAATCCTTGCCGGGGTTCCGGAATGCGCTTATGTAAGAATCATTGAACTGAGGTTGAGAATCAATCGGCCGTTTGAATTAAACTGTGGCGGGGAACGTATTTGGTTGAAACGCAACGGTGATATCACCTCCCAACCGGCACATGCTTTAGTGGTTACTCCCGACTTGCTGAAAAAGGTCATCGGTTCAATCACCACCAGCTCCTTTTACGCGTTGGACGAAGAGATCGCCAAGGGATATCTGGCGTTGCCGGGAGGCCACCGGGTTGGTTTTTGCGGGAGGGTTATTATAAACTCCGGGCAAATCAAGTTTATGCGGAACATATCCAGCCTTAATTTTAGGATCGCCCGGGAGGTCCGGGGGATCGCCCGGCCGTTACTACCGTTATTATGGCAGGATGGGCGAATATTAAAGACTTTGATTTTGTCACCACCCGCTTGCGGGAAGACCACCTTGCTTCGGGAAATTATCCGGGAGTTAAGCACTGGGGTGACCCGGTTGGCGATACCGCCATTGCATATCGGACTTGTGGATGAACGGTCTGAAATAGCCGGAAGCTATCAAGGAATCGCCCAATTGGATGTTGGGCCTCATACCGATATTCTTGACGGTTGTCCGAAAACATTCGGGGTTTATCTGCTGCTCCGGAGTATGAATCCCCAATTAATTGCCACCGATGAGATAGGCCGCCACGAAGATATTGCAATGATTGAAGATATTATTAATGCTGGTGTAAGCTTTATTGCCACCGCCCATGCCCGGAATTTATCGGAAGCAGGAAGCCGGCCGGGATTAAAGAAACTATTGAATTCAGGGGCGGTGGAACGCCTGGTCTTTTTAAGCAACCGGCTGGGAATTGGGACTGTGGAAAGTGTACGGTCCGGGGCCGCCGGGCGGGAACTTTGGGGATTAGAAAAATAGAAGCGTAAATCAATGGCGTAAGCAATATGAATTGTAATCACCGGAGTAATAGTGGTCGAATTGGAGTGAAAGGATGAGATTACGATGGTGGAATATAGATTCGTGAGGAACCGTGGATGTTAAAAATAATGGGGGCTTTATTGGTGGTAGGAGCCAGTTCGCTAATAGGTTTTGGTTTATCAAACCGTTTGACCGGCCGGTGCCGGTTGTTAAAAATCTGGCTCCATATCTTGGAGATCTTAAAAGTCGAAATCTATTACCAAGGCAATTTGCTCCCCGAAGTGTTTGCCAGAATCGCCCGGGGGATAGATGACCGTGATTTGGCGTATGGATTTGAGAAACTTGCCCGGTCGGTAACTTTTGGCTCCGGCGCGGAATTAAAGGGAGCATGGCGGAATTATCCTGTACAGGCCGGTTCCGGTTTTTTAAACCAGAGTGATTTTCTAATTTTGAATGAATTGGGAGATTACCTGGGAAGCACTGACCGGGAAGATCAATGCGAGAAAATTAAATTATGCCAATCACGGCTCCAGAATAATCTGAATCTCGCTGAAACCGATCAACATAAAAAACTGAATCTGTTTCGTTATTTGGGATTTGCAACGGGAGCGGTTTTGGTTTTATGTCTGATATAGAAAGTTATGAGTGTACGGGTTACGAGTCACGAGTCCCGAGTTACGAGTTACGAGTAATGGATTAGGGATCAGAACTAAAATGATAATAATTTGGGAGAAATGAACTTTTCACTTGACCCTTGATTCTTTACACTTTACCTTTTTCTGAGGTGGATGATGGATATTAATTTAATTTTTCGGATTGCCGGGATTGGGATTTTGATATCCGTGTTGAATATGGTTTTGAAGCAGGCGGGGAAAGAAGAGCAAGCGCAAATGCTAACTCTGGCCGGAGTAGTTATTGTGCTGCTGATGGTCATTCAATTAATTCAACGGTTATTTAGTGATGTACGCGCGGTTTTCGGGTTGTGAAGGAGGAATTCGGGTTTGACTTTTTATGCCATCCTGGGATCTGCGCTCATGGTAACGGTATTATTAATCATTGTCCGGAAAGAGCGTCCGGAAATTGCGGTATTGTTAAGTGTGGCGGCGGCCAGTTTAATTTTGACGGCGCTGATAAAGAATATCAATCAAGTGTTACTGGTCTTTAACAATTTGGCGGTTAAGACCCAACTTAATTTATCCTATCTGAAATTAATCGTGAAAATCGTAGGTTTAGCCTATTTGGCGGGGTTTGGCGCGCAAATATGCAAGGATGCCGGTGAAGGCAGTATGGCAGCCAAGATTGAACTGGCGGGAAAAATATTTATTTTAACTTTAGGCATTCCGATTATGGTTGGATTGTTGGAGCTGATATTGAAGATGTTCTAGAATCTTGCGTATGGCGTATTACATTAGCGCGCATGTTCACTTAAAAATTCAATTTTTATGAATCGCGAAACCCACGAAAAGCAACATAAATAAAACGGTTTCCATATTTTACAAGATTCGATTCTTAACGTATGGGAGTGAATATGAAGAAGCGTTTTTGGTTGGTTTTTATATTGATTGCTTTGTTAATGGCAACCGGTGAAGGGCTGGCGCAGCCTGACGCAAAAGGGGCCGAGACTCTGCAATTCGAGGCGCCGGAATTGGATCTCAGCGGGATGAATAAGTTTTTAGAAACTTTGGATGCTGACATTCAAAAACTTTTACCCCGGCTTGACCTGAAATCATGGGGAGTAACCGGTCCGAAATGGGATTTGAACAAGATTGGAACAAATATTGTCCAATATTTCTTACGGGAATTGGTATTTAATCTGCGCTTGCTGGGGGAGTTATTATTACTCGCCCTGGCGTTGGCGGTTTTGCAAAATATCAAACACGCTTTTGAAAGTGATACGGTCAGTCAATTGGCATTTGGTCTATGTTTCTTAGTGGTGATGGCCTTGGTTTTGAATTGTTTTAAAGTAACTTTTACAATTGCCGGAGGGGCTTTGCGAGAAATGACCAGTTTTATGTATGCGATATTGCCGTTACTGTTCACATTAATTGTGGCCGGAGGCGGCCTGACTACCACCGCTATCGTTCACCCGCTGTTAATTTCGAGTGTGGGGATGGTTGCCGGTTTGGTTAACAATTTGGTCTTTCCGCTAATTATGTTTGCGGGGATTTTGGGAATGGCTAGTTTTCTAGTGGAAGGTTTTCAAGTGAATAAAATGGCCAACCTTTTGAAAACCGTTGCATTGGGTATACTCGGGACCGCTATGGCTTTGTTTATCGGTTTAATTACTATCCGGGGATTTGCCGCATCAGTGGCTGACAGTGCCGCCCTTAGAACCGCCAAATATTTATCAGGAACGTTCTTGCCGGTGGTGGGCGGCGCCATCTCCGATACCATGGAAATGGCCGTTGGTTGTTCTCTTGTGGTAAAAGCGGGGTTGGGTGTCTTTGGCCTTGGATTAATCCTCCTAATCACCATTTTTCCCTTGCTTAAAATCCTGGCGGTGGCGCTGATCTTTCAACTTACCGGCGCCGCCGTTCAGCCATTGGGGAACAGCCGTTTGGCGGACGCGTTGCAAACCGCCGGTAACACTTTCTTTAATGTATTCGGGGCGTTAGCTATCGTTGGATTGATGTTTTTTATTGCCGTAGCCATTTTGGTGGGAGTAGCCAATTTTGGAGCCAGGTGATTCATATGACTGAAATTGCCGACTGGATCAAAAAGATAATCGCGGTACTGATTTTGGCGGGATTTTTGGAAATGATCCTGCCTAATAACGAATTAAAGGGCGCGACCAAAATGATGATCGGTTTGCTGATCATTTTGATTATCGTACAGCCGCTCTTTAAAATTTTTAATCTACCCACGACTATTTTAAATTCGGTATCGGGAGTTGTCGAAGCGGATACCAGCGGGAATGGCCTTCCCGCCACCCGGCGGATTATCAAGGAAGGTTTGGCGATTCGCAATGGCTGGACTTTGGATATTCAAAAACGAAATCAGGAGATTTTGACCGAAAAGATTAAAACCAGCATTGGACTGATTGATGGAGTTAAACTGCTGGATGTAAAGATGGAATTTCACAACCTTCCAACCAGTAGTACCGTGTTCAGCGGAACAACCGATTTAACCGGTTATGGCGGTTTTAAAAAAATAAAATTGCGGGTTAGATTTACCGATTCGGGGTCCGGACGGCAATTTTCATTGGCTTCGTTCCAACGGGAGCAACGACTCGTCGAGCGGCGAATTCGGGATACGATTCAATTGTTCAGTAATTTAACGGATGATCAGATTGAGGTGATCTGGGATGACTGAAAATAGCCAGGGTGGCAATGATCATACACCAGTATGGGCAGGTGGTATTTGGCAAAGTATTATGAAGAAATTCGGGCAAAACCCGACGACTTCCTGGATTTTAGTGGCCGTCGCGGCCTTGGGGGTAATTTTGCTTTTAGTCGGGAACGACAGAGGTACAGCCACTCATGAAAAATTACCGCCGGATAATCCGGCGTATCAAACTGAAATGAACGAAGCGCCCGCCGGTTCCGTTGATACACAACTGGCTGGTGAATTGGCGCGGACTCTGGAGAGAATTGAAGGGGTGGGCCGGGTTCAGGTAAAAGTGAATCTTAAATCCCGGAGCCGTAAAATATGGGAGCGTCAGGTCCGTGAGTCCAAACGGACTTCTCATGAACAAAATACCGTGAACACTGAGGACAGCATCGATAATGAACTGGTTTTCGCCAAGGATCGCAATGGTTATGACCAGCCGGTTTTAAAGGAAGAACTGGCGCCAATTGTCGAAGGCGTAATCGTCGTCGCTGAGGGGGCCCGGGATGTAAGGATTAAAGGGATATTAATCGATGCAGTGACTACTTTATTAGGAATCCCGGCTCATCGGGTAATGGTTATTCCCGGAAACATTGACCGGAATTCAGCAGGATTTTGACATTGGACCATAGGCCCTGTAGTTATTATTTCACTTGAGGAGGTTACATAATGAAAGTGTCCCCATTTAAAGGAATGGTGCCGCCGAAAGTTTGGTTCAGCATAGTTGTTTTAGTCTTTGCCGGGTTGTTTGGTTTTGGGTTTCACTATTTTCTAGGACTGAACACGAATGTGCCGTCTCCCAATCCGGAAGTGAAAGAACCGGCGCCCTTAAAAATCCCACGGGAATATAGCCCTTCCGATTCCTTGCTTGATCTGAAAATTGAACGGGACCGGGAACGCAGTCAGGAAATGGAGCGAATTGAAGAACTCTTGGATAAAGTGGGTCTCACCGACGATACCCGGAAACAAGCCGAACAAGAATTGTGGCGGCTAACCCAGGCCGCCTCCAAGGAGCAGGAATTGGAAACATTATTGAAAGCCAAAGGTTTTCAGGAATCCATGGTGAATATTCATCCTAAAATTGTTACCGTGGTAGTGTCCGGGAAGATTGACGCCGGAAATGCCGGAACGATTGGGCAGATGGCGGCGGATATGACCGGCTATGGGTTGGAGCAAGTCGAGGTGGTGGAGAGGTAGAGGAGGAGAAATAGTTTTGGAGGAACCGGCTCTTGGATAAAAGGACCGGTTTTTATTTTTTATAATAGCACAAAGAGTATTTCTCTAAGGTTTTATAGTTATCGGCAATAAATAATCCATCAGGTGCTAAAATTTTGTAAAAATGTTTAGTGAAATTTTGGTTTGTTCCTAAATAAAGCGCTAATTGGCCCGAAGCGCTATATTTTTTGTTTCAAAGCGACAGGGTATTATATGATAAAATGATAAAACGGGTCTATGAACTAAGCTTAACATTGGAATTGGACATCCTCAGATTTATAATAAAACAGCTAATCCCCTTCTAATGGCGTGATCTAACCCGTTTCGCGTATCGTTTTGAGGGTGCGCGAGTTGATTTAATTCCGTATATTTGCCCATTCAAAAGATTAAATTATTAAAAAGAAGGAAAAATTACCTCACTGGTGAATAAATATTTAATTATTTTTTCCCCATTCCCCTAAAGGAGGATATTTAATGAATATCAAGGAAATTAAGGAATTAGTTAAGATGTTGGATGGTACGGATATTAGCGAATTGAGTTTCGAAAGTGAAGGGAACAAGATTGTCATTAAAAAAGGAATCAGCGGTATTCCGCAAATTAATCCTTCGATGAACCCCATGGCGCAATATCCAATGATCAATATACCACCGGCAGTTCCGGGCCTATTACCTGCTGCGCCGGCGACCGCCACCGCTCCCGAGAATAAAAGCGAGGGGCTTGGACCGAATCAGGCGTTAATTGTCGCTCCCATGGTTGGGACTTTCTATCGGGCGCCGTCTCCGGATGCCGACCCGTATGTGCAAATCGGCCAGATGGTTGAGGCTGGGCAAGTTGTATGCATCATCGAAGCCATGAAGCTGATGAATGAAATTGATAGCGAATTTCGTGGGAAAGTCGTTGAAGTATTAGTGGAAAACGCCCATCCGGTGGAATACGGACAGCCGTTATTCGTGATTGAGAAAGTTTGCTAGGGAAATGTAACTCAAAACTCGGCTGGAGGTATCGTGATCAATATGTTTAAAAAAATCTTAATCGCCAATCGAGGCGAAATAGCGCTACGGATTATTCGGGCTTGTAAAGAATTGGGAATTGGAACGGTGGCGATTTATTCGGAAGCGGATCGGGATTCATTACATGTCCATTATGCCGATGAAGCGTTTTGTGTTGGCCCCGCTCCCGGCAACCGCAGTTATCTGAATATTCCTAATATCATCAGCACTGCAACCATCGCGGAAGTTGACGCCATTCATCCCGGATACGGATTTTTGGCAGAAAATTCACGTTTTGCGGAGATTTGCGAGACTCATCACATAAAGTTTATCGGGCCACCGGCCATAGCCATCGAAAAAATGGGAGATAAGGCAACGGCCAAAAAATCCATGAAGGATGCCGGTGTTCCGGTTGTTCCCGGTTCGGACGGGGTCATCGCTGATGTGAAAGAAGCCATCGATATGGCCGGGGAGATTGGTTATCCGGTTATCATTAAAGCTTCCGCCGGCGGAGGCGGACGCGGCATGAGAGTGGTTTACAACCGGGATGAACTGATGAATGCTTATCAAACAGCCCAGGCTGAAGCAGATGCCGCTTTCGGCAACCCTGAAGTATATATGGAAAAGTATATCGAGGAACCGAAACATATCGAGGTTCAATTACTGTTGGATGAACACGGCAATGGCGTCTATCTTGGCGAACGGGATTGTTCGGTGCAGCGCCGCCATCAGAAGGTCATTGAAGAGTCCCCGTCTCCGGCCATCACCCCCGAGATGCGGTGTAAAATTGGAGAAGCCGCTTTGCGGGGAGCGAAATCGGTGGGTTATACCAATGCCGGAACTGTAGAGTTTCTACTCGATAAAAACGGTAAGTTTTATTTTATGGAAATGAATACCCGGATTCAAGTGGAACATCCGGTTACGGAGATGGTTACCGGGGTGGATTTGATTAAAGAGCAAATTTATGTGGCAGTTGGTGAAAAGCTAAAATTGGAGCAAAAGGATATTGTCATCCAGGGACATGCCATCGAGTGCCGGGTTAATGCCGAGGACCCCGAGAAAAATTTCATGCCTTCCCCGGGACGAATCACACTTTATCATATTCCCGGCGGGCCGGGTGTCCGGGTGGATAGCGCCGTATATCAAGGGTATACTATACCGCCTTATTACGACTCCATGATCGCTAAATTAATCGTATGGGAAGAAAACAGGACTATGGCCATCAAACGGATGATGCGCGCCCTCGGGGAATTTGAGATTGAGGGAGTCAAAACCACAATCCCGTTTCACCTGGAGGTTCTAAACAACGAGTATTTCCAAAAAGGAGAAGTTTTTACCAATTTTATTCAAACGAGAATCTATAATAATGATTAATTTTATTTTAATTAAACGACGCTTTTAGACATATCTAATCGTAAATCCGCTTAAAATGTTATATACAAGAGTAATCTCTGCGCCGCTAAGAATAAAACTATCAAAGCGCATGAAAGGTTTTCTCTTATACACATGATAAGATAGGTAGGATTAATGGGGGTGTCTAGTAGTGGACAAAATTGAAAAATATGAATCCGGAACGATCAGGATAGCCAATGAAGTAGTGCGAATTATTGCCGGTATCGCCGCTTCCGAGGTCAAAGGAATAATCGGAATGAGCGGCGGTGTTGCCGATGGCTTCGCGGAATTATTAATGAAAAAAAACTTAGCCAAAGGTGTTAAAGTGGAGGTTGGTGAACGGCAAGTCGCTATTGATTTATTTGTAATTGTGGAATATGGTTCCAAAATTCCCGATATAGCCTATATGGTCCAAGAAAATGTAAAACGGACTGTGGAAAGTATGACGGGATTGGAAGTGATTGAAGTGAATGTTCATATTCAAGGTGTGGAATTTCGAAACGAAGAAGCCGAGGCTAAGGTCCTTTAATTGGCGTACAAGCGCACGGGGATAAAAGCCCAACTGAAATAAAATTGAGTTGTGTCCTTCGAATACGATCTGAGTAAAAGAACAGATAGAAATGGGTAATCACCAGTGAAAGCCGGTGGTTGCCCGTTCAAAAGTTGAAAATCTTCGGTGGAGAAAGGAAGGATCATTTCAGCGATGAAGATATGGGAACGGTTGATTAGTCTCTTGGCAGGTATAATATTGTTCATCATAAGCGTGGCTTTTTCATTATTGGGGACTGGACAAGCCGAATTCATCACGAACAAATTAGCCAATTTATCATACCATGAAAAGTTATGGGCGCTTGGGATCGCTTTGATTTGTTTGGTATTGACCTTTTTCGCGATACGAATGTCTTTGCGAATTCGGCGCCAGGAAAAAACGGTAATTAATCAGACTCAATACGGAGAAATCCAAATTACGCTTTCGGCGATTGAAAGTTTGTCACTACGGGCGGTTCGGAAGATTAAGGGAGTTAAAGACGCCCATATCGGAATTCGCGCGGATTTAACCGGCCTGGATATCTTTATTGAGATCACTGTACATCCGGACCTTAGTATTCCGCAAATTTCCGAAGAGATCAGGATTAAAGTGGACGAGTATGTCTTTGAAACCACCGGTATCAGGGTAAATACCGTGAAAGTTTTAGTTACGAAAGTCGCCGGGGAACTTAAAGCCCGGGTTGAATAAAATTACCGTCATTTTATGAAAGGAGTACCATTCGTGAACGAGTTTTTAAAAGAAAACCTTCCCAAAATAGCCAGGTTTAAAGGCCGGATTTTAGGTAGTCTGGTTGGATGCACTGCTGGTTTGCTTTGGATTTTCGTAGGTTTTTGGCGGATGCTGGCCTTCGTTTTATGTATTATGGCCGGCTTTTATTTGGGGAAGAAGATTGACGAACGGGGTTCGTTACGGGATATCATCAATAAGGTACTCCCCCCGAGTGATTGATATTTTCCATATGGTGAAAGACGGGAAGGAGTTTCAATGAGTCGCCACTTAAGCCGAGATTTGGCCTTTAAAATTTTATTTCAAGCGGATGTAGGAAACAATCCCTGGCAACAGGTTTTGACTTACACTTGTAGCGAATATAAATTTCCGGAAAGCTCCAAGGTGTTTTTGGAGCAATTGGTGAAAGGGACCATCCAGCATTTAAAAGAGATTGATGCTGAGATTATGAAGTATTCCGAGGACTGGAAATTGGAACGAATGGCAAATACCGACCGCAACATTTTACGAATGGCGGTCTATGAGATTAAATACCTGGATGATATTCCTCCGGGAGTTACCGTAAATGAAGCGGTGGAACTAGCGAAGAAATACGGTGATGAGGAATCCGGGAAATTTGTCAACGGTATCCTGGGGAATCTGGTACGAAATCTGGAAAATAATCAATCGGAACCTATACCAAAGGAATAGAGGTTGTCCCAAAAGGAGTTTTAAGGATAAAGATATACATTATATAGCATTATTTTTTAAAATGCTATAAATTGTATATCTTATTGATTTTAAAGTACTTTAGACAGCCTCTTAAAAATCGTTAAAATGATTCTAGGAATTGATACGAGTTGTTATACCACTTCCATTGCTTTAATATCGGAAACCGGAGCTTTATGCACGGATAATCGGATCATGCTCCGGGTAAAACCGGGAGAAAAAGGTTTGCAGCAGTCGGCAGCCGTATTTCAACATTTACAAAACCTTCCGCAGGTGTTGGAGGGGCTTTTAGCTGAACCTTTGCAAGCAATAACAGCTTCCGTTAAACCAAGACCCGTACCCGGTTCCTATTTACCGGTGTTTAAAGTGGGCGCCTCTTTTGGGGAGGCGGCCGCCAAATTATTGAAGATTCCGTTAATAACAACCAGCCATCAGGAAGGACATATCCGGGCCGGTTTATTTGGCGGTAAGGATACGCAACCGGCGTTTGATACCGATAAGCCTTTCTTAACCTGGCATCTTTCCGGGGGAACCACCGAATTGTTATTGGTTCGTCCGTTAGAGGCGGGTTCCACCGGCTATGCAATTGAGAAAGTTGGTGGTTCCTCCGATTTACAAGTGGGCCAGTTTATTGATCGGGTCGGGGTGAGTTTAGGACTTGGGTTTCCAGCGGGACCCGCCTTAGAGGAAATGGCGCTTGGCTCCGATACTGAAAAAATGCTACCGATTTCTCATCAGGAGTTGACAGTTAGTTTTTCCGGCCCGGCCGCCGCTGCCGAGAGGGCTGTAAAATCAGGCTGTTTTGGACCTGATTTGGCCCGTCAGGTTTTCAACAGTATCTGTAAGGGGTTGTTACAAGTAAGCCTTTTGGCGGCACAACAATATAAAACTGCTTCAATTTTAATGGTCGGTGGAGTCGCCTCCAGCCGGATCATCCGAGAAAGATTCATGGCTGAAGGCCGGAGGCATGGAATCCGGTTTGAATTCGGTTTCAAGGAATTCTCCGGAGATAACGCCGTCGGTGTGGGTTTGATCGGGTACGATCACTTATTCAAGGGGTGAAGGGAGTATTTAATGGCTAAATTAGTGATTATTGATGGTTATAGTCTCGCTAACCGGGCTTTCTTTGTGCCCCAGTTTCAATCATTCGCCACTAGCACCGGACAGCCTACGGGAGCGGTATTTGGGTTGGCCCGAATGTTGTTGAAACTATTAAAGGAATCGCGGCCTGATTATTTAATTACCGCATTTGATGTGGCGGCGCCTACTTTCCGGCACCAGGAATACCGGGAGTATAAAGGGCACCGTCTAAAGATGGAGGACTCCCTGAAATCCCAACTCCCGATTATTCGGGAGTTATTTGGGGTGCTCAAAGTTCCTATATACGAAATACCAGGTTACGAAGCCGACGATCTAATAGGCTCCTATGCAAAGCGGGGTGTACACGAAGGGCTTGAAGTCGAAATCATTACCGGTGATCGCGACAGTTTTCAACTGGTGGAACCGGGAATTAAAGTTTTATATACCCGTAAAGGGATATCGGAAGTGGATGTGGTGGATGAGGCATATATAAAGAACCGTTATCAATTGACTCCGGTTCAACTTATTGATTTGAAGGGATTAATGGGAGACTCATCCGACAATATACCGGGAGTCCCGGGATTTGGAGAAAAGACTGCCTTAAAATATTTATACAAATTCGGCTCTTTGGAGGAGATCTACCGGCAGATTGATACTATCGATAAACCAAAAGATCGGGAGCTGTTGGCCAATTACCGGGAACAAGCCATATTAAGCAAAAGACTGGCGACAATTGTAACCGATTTGGATGTTCGCCTGGAACTGCCGGAATGTTGCCAGCATCAGGATTATCAGCAACAAGAGTTGGTTGATTTCTTTAAGAAATATGAGTTTAACTCGTTGATTAAGGAATTTACCGGCGAAGAACAACCCATGGAACGGCAGATCGAAATGCTGTCCTATGAAGTTAACACCCTTTCCGCTCAAGATTTGGATCAACTTCAGGCGGAGATCCGGCAGGAGAAGATTTGTTTCATCCAGTTTTTAACGGGGGAAGCCAGTTGGAATGACGTGAAACTATTCGGTTTAGGTATCGGCACACCCCGGTCGAACTGGTTCTACCGGTTACAGCCGGGAGCAAAGCTTCCCGGACAGTTCATTTCAATATTCACCGACCCCCAAATCATTAAAGTCGGCCATGATCTGAAAAAACAGTTATTGATAGCGGATATGCTTGGATTTTCACTGGAAGGCAGATTGGAGGACATTCTGATCGGTGGATATTTGATCACCGCCGGTCAAGGCGGCCTTGAGTTGGAGGCTTTAAGTGAAACCTATCTCCGCCGGAGCATTCCCTCTTACCGTAATGAGCGCGGTAAAATTTTTCCAATCTTCGCTTTATCCCCGAATCTCTCGGATGATGTGCTGGCGCCCATCGCTTGTGGGCGGTTACAAGCCTTAAAGCTGTTGCGGGACATGTTTAACCAAATGCTCAATGATCACGCTTTGAATACCTTGTATAATGAAGTTGAATTACCGCTACTCAAGGTTTTATTTCAAATGGAACAGGAAGGCATCAAGATTGATCCGGAGGTATTGCGAAACTTCGGAGCGGATTTATTGAAGCGCCAACGAGAACTGGAAAGCGAGATCTATTCCTTGGCCGATTACCAGTTTAATATCAGTTCTCCCAAACAATTGGGGGCGGTTCTATTTGATAAACTGGGTTTGAAAGCTCCCAAGAAAAATAAAACCGGGTATTCCACGGATGCCGAGGTTCTGGAAACCTTAATTGACCAACATCCAATTGTTCCTATAATTTTAGAATACCGTCAAAATTTGAAACTACAAACCACATATATCGACTCTCTAATTACTTTAATCAATCCCCGCAGTGGCAGAGTTCATACTTCGTTTAACCAGGCGGTGACCACCACCGGGAGATTAAGCAGCACCGAACCCAACCTGCAAAACATCCCGGTTCGTTCGGAAGAAGGCCGGATGATCCGGCGGGCTTTTATTCCCGAGGCAAGCTGTTATTTGCTAGCAGCGGACTATTCACAGATTGAGCTGCGGATCATGGCTCATTTTTCCCAAGATCCCGCATTTAAGGAGGCTTTTTTAAAGGGCGACGATATTCACCGTTTTACAGCGGCCGCTGTCCATGGTGTCCCGTTGGAAGAGGTCACCAAAACCATGCGGAATCAAGCGAAAGCGGTGAATTTTGGCATTATATACGGGATCAGCGGTTTTGGATTGGCCAAAAATATCGGAGTCAGCAGGAAAGAAGCCGACGCTTTTATTGAGGCTTATTTTAAACAATATCCCGGTGTAAAGGAATATGTAAGCCAATTAATCGATGATGCCAGAGGCAGTGGCGAAGCCCGAACCTTAATGGGAAGGATCCGCAAATTACCCGACCTTCAGTCACGAAATTTTACCCTCCGTTCCTTCGCGGAACGTATGGCTCGAAACACACCCATCCAGGGTACTGCCGCCGATATCATCAAATTGGCCATGGTCAAAGTGGCCGGGTGTATACAGTCCAAACCGGAATTGGGCAAGCTATTGCTTCAAGTCCATGACGAACTGGTTTTTGAAGTTCCCCAAACCCATTGGCGGGAACTAATGGGTCTGGCGAAAAAAGAAATGGAAGAAGCGGTACAACTATCGGTACCGCTGGTGGTGGATTTTAAAATCGGAACCAATTGGGGCGATATGAGCCCGGTGGATGAGCTTTAACAAAATTAAGTCGAAAGTTGAAGACAGAAGCAGTTATTTAAGGAGAGGATTTTTTTGCCCGAACTGCCGGAAGTAGAAACGATTCGGATGACATTGGAACCGAAATTATTGCGGCGTCGGATTACCGGGGGCGAGGTGTTGTTGCCCAAATTAATTGTGGATCATGCTCCGGCTGATTTTTTACAACAGGTTACCGGCCAAACAATTATAGCGGTAGAGCGCCGTGGAAAATACCTACTGCTCAAACTGACCGGTGAGTTGGCCGTGGCCATTCATCTGCGGATGACCGGCCAATTAACGGTTTGCCCGGCTGCCACGCCTCCGGCTAAAGCGACTTATTTAAGGCTGGTTTTGGATGACGGCCATGAATTGCGTTTTTGCGATCAACGAAAATTTGGGAAAGTACTGTTATTTCCCGAACAAACCATCCCTCCCGGAATCGGCAAGTTGGGCCCGGAGCCGTTACATGACGGTTTCTCCGCTGAAATCCTGGCCGGCCGGCTTGCCAACCGGAAACTGGCCATCAAGAAGGCATTGTTGAATCAAGATATCATCGCCGGACTTGGCAATATCTATACTGATGAAGCGCTGTTCTTGGCTGGAATTCACCCGGCCCGTCCGTCGGATTCGCTAACCAAAAATGAACTGGAATCTCTATTTAAGGCCATTCAACATGTATTATCGGAGGGAATAGAGCATCACGGCACCACTAAACAGCATTTCTGCGATGGTGAAGGCAAGCCGGGTTCACATCAGGAATATTTACGAGTCTATGGCCGGAAAGGATTACCTTGTCTTAATTGTGGGAACCTTATTGTAAAAATGAATTTCGGCGGCCGGGGTACTCATTTTTGTCCGATTTGCCAGGGGTAGGGATAGGGAGGTGGCCCGGATGAAGGTCATTGGTCTTACCGGGGGTATTGCTTGTGGAAAATCCAGCGTAGGGGATATTTTACGGAAATTGGGGGTTAAAGTCATCGATGCTGATGAAATCGCCCACCAGATATATCAGCCGGGAACGCCCGTCCATTCAAAAATCGTTACCGAGTTTGGGCAGGATATTTTAGATGCGGGTGGCCGGATTAACCGCCAAAAGCTTGGAAAAATTGTTTTTCAAAATCAAGCTGCCCGCTTGAGGTTGGAAGCCATTACTCATCCGGTCATAATTCAAGAAATCGATAATTTAGTCAATACCGCCAGATCTGAAAACTATCCCATACTGGTGGTGGAAGTGCCGTTACTTTTCGAAGCCGGTTTAGAAAGGCAGTTTGATTATATATGGGTGGTTAGCGCCCGGCCGGATGTCCAACTAGAGCGGCTGATGAAGCGGAATCGTTTGTCCCGGGAGGAAGCCACCGCCCGATTGGCCGTACAACTTTCCTTGGATTACAAAGAAGGAAAAGCCGATGTCATTGTCTATAATAATAATGATTTATCCGATTTGGAAGAAGAAATTAAGCGGCTTTTAGAAACGGTAAACTTGACACCGCAATTATAGGAGGTTTATTTTTGAATAAACGGCCGTCATTGAAAATCAGAGGATGGATTTTACTGATTTTGTTTTTAGTTGTGTTATGGCATAAACCGATTTTACGAATATTTTTCATCCTTGATTACAGTAATCAGATAGTGACATACAGCCGGATAAACCAGGTCAATTCTGCCATGATCAGCGCCATCATTTTTGTGGAAAGCCGGTTTAACACCAAGGCCCGTTCCCATAAAGGCGCGCTTGGTTTAATGCAGATCATGCCGGAGACGGGGGCTTGGGCCGCCGAGAAATTGTTATGGAAAGATTTTTCCGACAGGGATCTACTGAACCCTGAAAAAAACATGAAAATCGGGATATGGTATCTTGCATATTTGAAGCGACAGTATAATCAAAACGAATATTTAGCACTGGCTTCGTATAATGCAGGTAGCCGTTATGTCTCCGAGTGGTTGGAGAAAGGGATTTGGGATGGGGATTCGGTAAAAGTAGACCAGATTCCTTTTCAGGAAACGAAGCGTTATTTGATTAAAATCATGGTATTAAAAAAAATATATCGCTATTTGTACCCAGAAGTTTTGTCATAGAAGTTTTTATGCCATTTCAACAATTTTCCCGGGAATTTTGTTCTTGTAATGCAATTGGAACTCTTATATACTACTTTTGTTGAATGTAAATGGTTATTCATAAATTTTAATAATAAGGTGGAAAATGCCTAAAATAGCTGTAATTTCTTTAGGTTGCGCCAAAAATTTGGTGGATACCGAAATCATGCTTGGTCAATTGATAGATGGAGGCTTCGAACTCACCCAGAACTTTTCGGAAGCGGAACTGATTTTGGTGAATACCTGCGGGTTTATTCAGTCTGCCAAAGAGGAATCGATTAATCATATCCTGGAAATGGCCAGATATAAAGAACCGGAACAGGGACACTGCTCAAAGTTGGTGGTTGCCGGTTGTCTGGTGCAGCGTTACGCTACGGAATTAGCCCGGGAGATTCCGGAAGTGGACGCTTGGATTAATTTGTCCGAAATTGGCTCGGTGATTGATTTAATAAAAGATTCCAACCGGGAAATTTTGAAAAACAGTGATCCGCCGTTTTTAAACAACCAAAACCTCCAGCGTTATCATGTGACTTTACCGCACACCACCTATGTGAAAATTGCGGAAGGCTGTAATCACTGTTGTTCATATTGCGCCATTCCTTTGATTAAAGGGGGCTATCGGAGCAGAACGCCTGAAGCAATCATCAATGAAACTGTGGCATTGGTGAAATCCGGGGTTCGGGAGATCAACCTGATTGCTCAGGATATAACCATGTATGGCTGTGATTTGCCGGGAAACTTTCGATTAAAGGAGTTGTTGGCGGGGATTATCAGCGAAGCGAATCCACATTGGATTCGTCTTTTGTATGCATACCCCACCGGGATTGATGATGAACTTTTGGAATTTATCGCAGCCCAACCAACCATATGTAAATATATAGATATCCCATTGCAGCATATTAATTCCCGGATTTTACGCATGATGAACCGCCCCGATTCGCCGGATCAAATAAAAAAATTACTGGAAAAGATTAAATCCAAGATTCCGGAGATTACCTTACGGACCACCTTTATCGTAGGATTTCCTTCGGAAAGTGACCAAGAATTCCAAGAACTGCTTAATTTTGTTGCCGAAGGGTATTTTCAACACGTGGGGGTTTTTACTTACAGCGCTGAAGAGGGAACGGCTGCTTTTGCTCATAAACCCAAAGTCAAAGAATCAATGAAACAAGATCGACGTAACCGATTGCTGGATACTCAACGCCCAATTTCAGCCCGATTTTTGGCAAACTTAACCGGCAAGCAATTCGAAATTTTGATTGATAAAGTGTTACCCGATGGCGCCATAGTGGGACGAACTCCGTTTTTGGCCCCGGAAGTGGATGGCGTTGTTCTTGGTAAGAATTTTTCCGGGAATCCCGGTGATTTTCGGAAAGGCAAAATTGTTGATAGTGACGAATACAATTTATGGGCTGAAGAACTCAGCGAAAAGTGTATTGAACCTGGAAACTAACTTTTTTGGATGATTTTCCGGAAAAAATGAAAAAGCCGGTAGAATATAAAGGAATTTTCCCTTGACTTGTTGAATGGTCTTGGATGATTGGAGGGAAAATATGAGTATAGCAAATTGGATCACTTTATTGCGCATCATCTTGGCGCCGCTTTGTGTGAGTATTTTATTTTTAAATATTCCCAACAGAGATTTGCTGGCGGCGATTATTTTTATTATTGCCGGTTTAACGGACGGGCTGGATGGCTACGCCGCCCGTAGCCGGAAAGAGATCACCACTTTCGGAAAGTCGTTCGATCCGTTAGCTGATAAAGTACTGATTATTATTACCTTGTTTGTTTTAGCGGTTTTAAAGCGGGTTCCCTGGCTGGCGGTGTGGATAATTATCGCCAGGGAAGTTTTAATTACAATTCTTCGATTTTTTGCCGGTAAAAAAGGTATATCCATCTCGGCCAGCTTTTGGGGAAAATTAAAAACATTTTTTCAAATCCTCGCCATTGCCGTAATCATGGTTGAAAAAATCTGGCCGGTTCCCTTTATTTATTTTAGCCAACAATTACTATGGTTTGCAGTGGCTTTGACAATCTGGTCGGGCGTTGATTATTTATGGCGTTGGCGTAACGCTTTTATCAATATTAAGTCTGAAAACAAAATGGATCAAAAATATAGAAGTTGAAAGATGGAATAAATAAGTGTGAGATTATTTCTTTATTTACGATTTTAAATTTCCACCTTAACTTTTTAATTGGTTTATAAAATCCTTCAAGGCCGTGATTAAAATATCAACCTCGGAAATTTGGTTGTAGCAGCCGAAGCTGACGCGAACCATTCCCGGGGTTTCTTGATTTTTAGAACCAAATAATTCAATTGCTTGTTGATCGTTTAAATTAAGCAAACTGCGAACGTAACTCCGGGCGCAAAAACAACCGTTTCGAACGCCGATCCCTCTGGAATCCGCCAAGTATTTGGCAACTTCATAATGGCTGACACCGTTAATATTAAAACTAATGACCCCAATCCGATTGTGCAGACTATGATTATAAACAATTACTTGCTTCATGGCTTCAAGTTTTTCCAAAGTATAAGTCAGTAAAATATGTTCGTGTTCCACCAGTTTCGGCCAGCTTAATTTGGTGAGAATTTCAGTAGCTTTGGCAATGGTAACAGCCCCTAAAACATTCGGTGATCCGGCTTCTTCCACATCGGGCGGCTCTGTCCAGATAACCCCTTGGGGACTAATTCCTTTAACTGTGCCTCCCCCCACTTCACTGGGAGGAAGATTTTTAAAAAAGGAGCGTGGTCCGATTAATACGCCCGTTCCGAAAGGAGCGTACATTTTATGACCGGAAAAGGCTAGAAAATCAAGGTGTCGAGGATCATCCGCAGGGTACATGTTAACTGGCCGATGAGGTACTAGTTGCGCGCCATCCACCAGAATCTTGGCTCCATTTTCGTGGGCCATTTCCGCTAGAGAATAAATCGGAGGCGTATATCCGGTCACATTGGAAGCGCCACTTACCGCTAATAATTTTATTTTGCCGCGCTGTGTTTTGAAATGCCTTTCCAGCAACTCTAAATCCAGTTCGCCATTGCGCAATTCCAGGCAAATCGAAGGAAAATTTTGCCACGGAAGTTCATTGGAGTGATGTTCTATCCGGGTATATATAACAATTTCCCCAGGTAAATTTCCCAGGTAATGACTTACTTTATGAATAGAATCAGTAGTGTTTTTGGTGAAGATCACTACATCATGACCAAGATCGGCTCCCACAAAACGGCCGATAATTTCCCGGGCTTCTTCATATTTATTGGTCGAATACTGGGATTTAAATCCCGTTCCACGATGGATGCTTGAATACCATTCCGCTTCATCACATAGGTGGTGAATAACCGCTTTAAACGGCGGTGTACTGGCGGCGTTATCAAAATTAATATAATTCTTGTTCCCTTGGCTGGTTGGAACTTTTTTATGATAACCAAAGATCAAATCGGTACAATTTAACAAAGAGCAGCACCTCGCTTTATTTTATGAAAAGCTGGGACTTTTGGCTACAAAATAGCATAGAAACGTAGAAACATAGACTATTCCTCTAATTTTTGTGCCGCGCTTAACACCGATTCCCTCGCCCCTATGCCACACTCCTGGAACAATTGGGATTAAACTAGAAATATTCCAGACTTTTTGGCGTTTTAACCGCATATAGCTGGGCAAATTAAGTCTAGACCATTTTAGAAAGGGGTGAAAAAATATGGGAACTGGCCAAAGAAGGAATAACTATGTTGTTCAGCAAGCTTCTCAAGCTCTTCATAACTTCAAATATGAAGTATCCAAAGAGCTGAACATCGACACGACTCCTATCGTCGGTGATTACTGGGGGTATATGACCGCCCGGGATTGTGGAGCCGTTGGTGGTCACATGGTGAAGCGGATGATTGAGGCGGCGGAACGTTCGTTATCAGAACAAGCTCTTGCTACCGTTCAGTCCGGGTTTAAAGCTGGGCTTCAAAGCAACGCCAACCAGCAGGACAAAGTTCAAACCACCTCAAATTTGAATCTAAACAGCTTAGATAAAATGTATTAATCATGGGTTGGTAGATGTACTAAAATTGCCACTTACTTAACGGTGCAATTTGGGTTATCTTATTTTACTAAAAGACGCGCGTAGCGAATATGCGCGTCTTTATTATTGTAAAGCAATTTTATATGCAGGGATTTTTTGATTGAAAGCGAAAAATAGGCATGGGAGAAAAGTGGGGTGAGAATATGACCAAAAAGCCAAAAGTCGTTTACTGTTGTGAAAACTGTGGCCATCTAGAGTATAAATGGCTGGGACATTGTCCGGCTTGCCAGGAATGGGGAACCTTACATGAAGAAATTGAGGAAACCGGTGGTTTTCAGGAATTGGATTCGTTAAGCAGTTATCAACAACCTCAGATCTTAAATCAAGTACAGGTGGATAGTTCGATTCGGATCAGTGCCGGGAGTAGCGAGTTAAACCGGCTACTGGGAGGCGGTATTGTTACTGGTTCGGTGCTTTTGCTGGTGGGTGATCCCGGCATCGGGAAGAGTACTTTAAGCTTGCTTACGGCAGGTAGAGTTGCCAGGAAAGGTACGGTTTTATATGTAAGCGGCGAGGAATCCGCCGAACAGATTAAAATTCGGGGAGATCGTTTGGGGGGATTTCCGGATTCGCTGTATGTGATTTCGGAAACGAACCTGGAATTGGTACGACAACACATCCTTCAGTTAAAACCGGGGTTCGTCATCATTGATTCCATTCAATCGGCTTTTTTGAGTTCATTACGTTCCACCCCGGGTTCACCTTCGCAGATTAAAGAATGTACGATTTTTCTGATTAAAATTGCCAAACAAATGAATATCCCAATCATTCTGGTAGGTCAGGTGACCAAGGATTCGCAACTGGCCGGGCCCAGAGTGCTGGAGCATCTGGTAGATACGGTTATTTATTTGGAAGGTAACCGTAGTCATAGTTTAAGAGTGGCCCGGGTTGTCAAGAATAGATTTGGCGCCACTGATGAAGTAATTTTATTTGAAATGACCGAGCATGGAATGGAGGAAGTCGAAAACCCATCGCAATATTTATTGGAAAATCGTGTTGAATCCGTTCCAGGTTCAGTTATTGTAGCCACAGCCCGGGGAACGCGGCCGATTTTTACTGAGATTCAAGCTTTGATCAGTGATACTGCGGAAGGTATTCCACCGCGCCAATTCGTCATCGGTATTGATCGTAACCGGCTGTTATTGGTTTCGTCTGTTATACAGCAGTGGCTGGGTGAAAAAATAAATCATAAAAATATTTTCGTTTCCACCGCCGGGGGGATTGAATCGGATGATCCGGCCTTGGATTTGGGAATTGCGGTTTCTTTACTCTCAGCTTTCCAAGGGATTGCTTTTCCGCCAAAAGTATTTTGGATTGGTGAGTTAACCCTTTCGGGTGAGGTTCGGGCTACTCCGGACGTTCCCAGGCTTTTGGCGGAGGGAAATCGGTTGGGATTCGAAGAATGCGTTCTATCGAACCGTTCTTTGAATAAAATCAAATTGGATTTAGAGATGCAACTCCATGGCATTGATCATATTCATGATTTAATGAAGCTTAAGTTATTGACCCATAGAAAAACATAAAGGCGGGACTATGATGGTTCAAGAAGATTTAAACCGGGATAGTTTTTTCAAAGTGTTACGGATGGTCGCGCCCGGAACTAATCTTCATCAAGGCTTGGAAAATATATTACGCGCGAAAACCGGAGCCTTGATTGTAGTTTCCGACTCGGATGCCGTAAAAAAATTAGTGGATGGTGGATTCCGAATTAATTCAGAGCTAGAGCCCTCTAATTTATATGAATTAGCCAAAATGGACGGAGCAATAATCCTTTCCTCCGATGCCAAAATGATTTTAGTGGCCAACGCCCACTTGACTCCGGATCATCTAATTCCGACCTCGGAGACCGGAACCCGGCATCGTACAGCGGAACGAATGGCCGTTCAGACCGGGGAACTGGTGATTGCAATTTCCCAACGTCGTAATGTAATTACCGTTTATAAAGGGAATCGAAAATATATTATTAAGGATGTTGGAACCGTTCTTGCCAAAGCCAATCAGGCGCTACAAACGTTACAAAAATATAAAAGCGTCTTAGAACAAGCATTGACCAATCTTTCAACAATGGAGTTTGAAAATATGGTTACTTTGGCGGATGTTTGCACTGTTATAAAACGAATTGAGATGGTTTCCAGAGTTGCCGCCGAGATCAATCATTATATATTTGAACTAGGCACAGAAGGCCGGCTCGTGAATATGCAGTTGGACGAGTTAATGATCGATGTGGAAGATGAAGGATTACTGGTGCTGCGCGACTACATCAAAGGAGAACAGAACTCAGTAGAAACATTAAAAAAGGAATTGTCCATTTGGGACGATGAGGAACTTTTGGATTTAAATCTACTTTCCCGTATCATGGGTTATCCTAGCGGTGTTAGTATTGATTTAGCGCTTACAACCAGGGGATATCGCCTTTTACGGAAAATCCCCCGTTTGCCGTATCCGGTGGTGGATAATCTGGTGAAAACTTTTGGGGATTTGCAAAGAATTTTATCGGCTTCCACTGATGAATTGGATGAGGTTGAAGGAATTGGTGAAATTCGAGCCCGAACTATCAAGGAAGGTCTACGAAGGTTACGGGAACAAGTCTTGTTAGATCGCCGTTTTTAATTGATATTTCGCTGTTATTAAATAGATTTTTAATAAAAAATAAAAAACTCTTGACCAGGTGATATATTCATGCTATTATAATAAAGCTGTTGAACTTGAGACGGCAAAAATGAAAAACAGTTGAAGTTTTAAAAAGTAAATAAAAAAAGTATTTGACAACCAGATTTAAATGTGATAAGATATATAAGTCGCTCGGTTGGCAAATGCGAGACGAACGGCAAATCGATTGAACCTTGAAAACTGAACAGCAGGAAAACGAAAAGTGACTGGTAGGTTATTTTTTAAAAGAACCTGTCATGATGCGTGTTAGCGAAAGTTAACACGAAGGGTTGAAATAATTCATGGCCAGAATAAATTCGGCTCGGAAACGAGCCGCGAGCTAGCAAATCA
>JAEZJQ010000034.1 GCA_023436305.1 Bacillota bacterium | reverse complement strand
ATTAAAGATACCGGCATATGGTGTTCGTGAATCAAATTTACCTATCAAGTTAAGGCCTAAACCAACCGATTAATAAATAAGCTACGATTCAAAGGAGACTTTTCATGGGTAAACGAATTTTAGTAGTTGATGATGCTGCCGTCATGCGATTCATGATCAGTAGAATTGTTACCGTGGGCGGTTATGAAGTCGCCGGCGAGGCGGAAACCGGGTCCGAAGCGGTTCGGAAATATAAACAACTCAAACCGGATTTGGTCACCATGGATATTAATATGCCGGAGAGTGGAATCACCGCGTTGAAGACCATTCGGGAGTTCGACCCCACGGCTAAAGTAATCATCTGTTCGGCGATGGGGCAGAAAAGCCTGATTAATGAAGCACTCCAAGCCGGTGCTTTAGACTTTATCCTTAAACCGTTTGATGATGTCCAGGTCATTGAGGCAATCCGCCGGATTCTTCCATTAAATTAACGAATGGTGTGCTCCGCTTATAATTTGGGTTGACACACCACTTTAATTAATTTAAGAGTAGCTTAGCCCCGGCCATAATTAACAGGATGCCGCCTAATTTTACCAGGTTAAAAGGAATTTGCGACATCCCGAACAGACCAAAATGATCGATGCTATAAGCTGTTAATAACTGCGCTCCGATAATTGCGGTGGTGGCGATGCCCACCCCCAATTTTGGAATACTCAAAGTGACTCCGAAGATTATAGCCACTCCAATGGGACCACCCAGCCAAGCGTACCAGGGCACTTCGCCGGCTTTGGAAAAGCTGCCGTTTCCGAGCAATAACAGCAAAATTCCCGCCGTTACGGTACCCAGCAGATGAACACTAAAAGTTCCTTCCAATAACCCGATAATCTTCCCGGTGATGCTATTTAAAGTTCCCTGGACCGCCATCAGCGCCCCCGCCACAGCGGCTAACAATAAAGGGATTAGTTTCCCGCTGAAATTCACCTGAATTATCCTCTCCTTCACGTTTGTATACAATTAGTTTCTCTTGAAAACACCATACATATCCCCGAGAAACTCATGCATAAAATGGTATTATGGATATTGTGATTGCCACCTTTCTGGGTTTTTTAGCAGGGGTCTCCGGCACATTGACCGGTGGGCTAATTATCATTAACCAACATAAGGAATCTTTGTCGAAACAGGGATTGCTGCTGGGTTTTTCCGGTGGGATCATGATTGCGGTAACCATCTTCGATCTCTGGCCCGAGGCCTGGCATTTTGGCGGAGCGCTTCCCACTTTTTTAGGAACGGCGGCGGGAATTCTATTAGTTCATTATTTTGACCCATTATTGCAATTCATTCCCTGGTACCGGCAACGAAAGTTTTCCCAGATTACCAAAGTAGGGATATTGCTGGGCATGGGGATTGGGGTCCATAACTTCCCGGAAGGAGTAGCGCTGGGCACCACCTTTATTGCGAATCCGGCAATGACGGGTTGGATGGGTCTGGCGTTATTAATGGCCCTTCATAATATCCCGGAGGGGATGGTGATGGCCTCGGCTTTTAAAATTGGCAAAGTACGGCTAACCAAAATTGTTCGCGCCTTAATCCTCGTCGAAATTCCCATGGCCTTCGGCAGTACAATCGGAGCCGTTTTAGGCCGGATTTCAGCCCGGACCATCGCTCTCTCACTTGGATTCGCGGGAGGGGCCATGTTTTTGTTAGTCGCCAGGGAACTGTTACCTTTAGCCCGAAAAATGTCCGGTCTCTTTTGGGTGGGATGTGGTTTTGGAACGGGAGTATTCGTAGGAATAGCACTGGTGAATTTAATCCATTAAAAAAAACAAACCCCTTCCGGAATTTGTTTTTCGTTTTAACCGGTTTACATATTTATTTCTTTTCTTGGATCTTCTTATATAAGATTCCACATTCAATACTATCCACCAACGCTGCCCAGGAGGCTTCAATCAAATTCTCGGAAACCCCCACCGTTCCCCAGGAATTTTCGCCGTCGGTGCTTTGAATCAAAACCCGGACCTTGGCGGCGGTACCCCGTTGTTCATCCATGACCCGCACTTTATAGTCGGTAAGATTAATATCGCTGATTCCTGGATAAAAGCGCAGCAGCGCTTTCCGGATGGCCGAATCCAAGGCATTGACCGGGCCATCGCCCTCAGCGGCGGTAATTTCATATTCATTCCCCACCGCAACTTTGATAGTGGCTTCCGAAAAGACCGGTTGATCGCCTCGTTTTTCAACAATAATCCGGAAACCTTCCAAATTGAACACTTTTTCGTATAAATTAAATGCCTTTTTAATCAATAATTCGAAAGAGCCTTCCGCCGCTTCAAATTGGTACCCGGCATTTTCCAGTTCCTTAATTTTATTGGTCAGTTCGATCACTTCGGGATCATCTTTTTGAGTTTCCGGAACCACTTCTTTTACCTTCGATAAAATGGTGCTCCGGCCCGCTTGATCGGACAATAAATAACGGCGCCGGTTGCCAACCTGCTCCGAGCGAACATGCTCCAGCGTAAGCGGATTTTTGAGCATGGCATCCACATGGGTCCCAGCTTTATGAGCAAAAGCGCTGGCTCCGACAAATGGCTGCCGTTCATCGTGATGTAAATTAGTCAACTCCGCGATCAGATGGGATGTATCCGTTAATAAATGAAGATTTTCCGTAACCGTGGAATCATAACCCAATTTTAATATGATAATGGGAATTACGCTGGAAAGATTGGCATTACCGCAACGTTCCCCATAACCGTTGAAGGTCCCTTGAACCTGGGCGGCTCCGGATTGCACCGATATTACCGAGGAAGCCACCGCCACGCCCGAATCATTATGAAAATGAACACCCAGTGGCATGGACACTTTCTGCTTCACCTGGTTGAAGATATCCATCACTTCTAAAGGCAGCGTCCCTCCGTTGGTATCACATAAAACAATAGTCGAAGCGCCACCGCGCGCCGCCGCTTTAATGGTCTCCAGGGCATAATCCGGGTTGGCTTTGAACCCGTCAAAGAAATGTTCGGCATCATAAATTACGTCCCGCCCATTCTGCTTTAAATATGCGACCGAATCCTCAATGATCGCCAGATTCTCCTCCAAACTTACCTTTAATACCTCCAAGGCATGCAAATCCCAACTTTTCCCGAAGATCGTGATGACCGGCATCTCCGTGGCCAGCAGATCATTCAGTGTCTTATCATTCCGGGCCTCGTTATAAGCCCTGCGGGTGCTTCCAAAAGCAGTTACTTTGGCCTGCTTTAAATTTAATTTGGCGGCCAGTTTATAGAACTCGAAGTCTTTTGGATTCGAACCGGGCCAACCACCTTCAATGTAATTAATACCCAGCTCATCTAATTTCTTTACAATTCGAAGTTTATCTTCTACTGAAAAATAAACCCCTTCACCCTGCGCCCCATCCCGTAACGTCGTGTCATAAAACGTAATTTCAGGCACCCGGACCACCTCCCGCATTTATCTGATATTTATTCGTGTTAAATTTATTAATAAAGTAATTTGAGGTAATTTAAAGTAATTTAATTACTCAACGAGTGTGATTTCTATTTTATCCTTGTGAAAAGTGATTGTCAATCGAAACTTTGAAAAATTGATCCGGCACCATCCATGGGCCAAAATCATAAGTTAGATGAAGAAATAAGTGCCGCTGGACGGAGGGACGGAAGATGCAATTTCGGATTTTACGGGTGGAGAACCTCCCTTTAGGGACAAGGATTTTACACCCGGGCGATGAGGGGGCCGACGTTAAAGAATTACAAGAATTATTGGCCCTAAACGGCTTCTACTCCGGTGAAAGTGATGGGAGATACGGACCGTTGACCGAGGAAGCCGTTCGCTTGCTGGAGCAAACCTTCCGGCTTACAACGGATGGTATTGTGGGCCATCAAGTAATCGCCGTCCTGAAAAATCCCTCCCGCCAAACCGGCCGTATAATATATACCGTAAAAGCCGATGAAAACTTAACGGCCATATCCCGGAAATATAGTGTGAATTCAATGGCCTGGAAAAGTATTCCCGGCCGCGGTAACCCCCAGAAGCGCCTTTATCCCGGTATGCAACTGTTGTTACATGAAAAAGCCCTGTTCTTTTGGGACGAATCTAATGTCAAAACCGCTTCCAATTCCAAAGGCGGCTTATCCGAACCGGAACGACAGTTACAGAGTAATATTCAAGTTACAAATCTCATCCAACCTGGCTGGCTGATTGACCCAAACGGTGATTTGACCTGCCGGGACGGCGAATCCGTTGGCCAAAGCGATACCTTTCGAACCATCGAGGCGCCCCCGGAAATATGGAAAGCCCTTTTTACCTCCAAAACACTCCAGGCTAAATTAGGGAACCGGCTTCGCAAACTCAGTTCATTTCACTTTGGATTGGACTTACGGACGGCGCCGCTAAATACTATCGTTTACTGGCCCAAATTTATGAAATCGTTATGTAATGTTCTAAAACGCCGGACAATCCGGTTTTGTATATTACCACTCCTGCCCCCTTTTACCAATTCCCGGGAGAAACACCCTCATGTTCATGAAACGCCCATCTATTGGCTAACTATGCCATTGACTGCCGAATTTGCCGAATTGTTAATTTTTGAACCATTGTTCAATACTGAAAATGCTTTATCCTACGAAAGTTCAGCCACCCAACTCCCCCAAACATTAATCCAATTAGACCACCGTCAATTAAACCATAAAAGTCTACTACTAATAACTTTCGATTGCTGGGACTGGAATCTGGACCTCCATACCGTCCAAACCTTTCCTTATTCCAAAGCCAGAATGATCCGAGCGGCCAATTCCCGCGCCGCCAAATACTCTACTGCCAGCAAGTTGACCATGGTCCATTATACCAGCCGCCACCAGCCTCATTGCATGGTGTACCAGGACATCCAGGGTTTCGAAGAACTGTTTGCCATGGTTCATAAAGCCCATCTGCTGGGACTGGCAATTCGCAATTTCGAGGCACTGGGCCAAGCCGGCATCGAAGTTATTCGGAATTCCTGTACCATAATGCCGGAAGTAAAAATATACGTGCCATAAAAAATGGGAACATTCTTCCTTCGATTTTTGGACATAAATCAGCGCCGGATTTCATATCCATTTTTATAGGGTAATATACCTTCCCCACGGAGGGTTGGGAGGTGATGTTTTTGGGAGATGAATTTGAACCCCGTTATTTTGACGATTATGAAACCATTTGAAGGGAGAATGAACATGAGCTTTAGTTGCCAGTTTGAACAACTTACCAGTTCCTATACTTCGGATGAACTTTCTAGGGAAGTGGTAATTGAAACCAAATTAAAAATTCCCGACACAATTCCAAAAATCGATGCCATCATAGGCGGAAATCTTCAAATGGGAGCCCCGGTGATTTCTGTGATTGATAATTCGCTCCGAATCTCCGGTACAATCTACCCGCAATTATTTTATGTTAGCGCTGAATCCACCGAACTTTCCGGCCACCGCAGCCCGGAACGTACCGGCCCAAAGGATGATCAAAACCAGTACGACGATAATAATTACACCCGGCCGGAACCCCGGGAGCATAGTTACTTATGGCCGGGAGATAACGGATTAATATGGGAGGAACGGATTGAAGCACCTGGGTTACAAGTGGATAATGCGTTTGAAGTGAAAACAATGCCCAAGTCTTACGAGTTCGAAAAGAATGGTCCCGATGGGGTTAATTTCTCGGCCCACTTGATTTTATCGATTCAGCCCATCGGCCAAAACCAGGCTACTATTATTACCGATATAGCGGCGCAACCTCTTGAAAAAATATATGTAACCAAAGAGCAAATTACCACTGAACATTTAAACGCCATTAAAAAGGCGACCGTTCCGGTACAGGCTTCCTTGTTATTACCCAGCCTGAAACCGGGTATATCCCGGATTCTAAATTGCGCGGTTCATCCCTACAACTTAAATTGGGAGTATAACCGGGGCAAAATTTACCTCAAAGGGTTACTGGATGTTAATTTGGTTTATGTTGGCCTGTACGATGATGATCAGCCTACCGAAATTATGTCCAATGAATGGAACCAGGATTCCGGAAATTCCATCCCGTTTGAAACCTATTTTGATACCGAAGTTCCCGAAGAAAACATTTTAGTTGTTCCGGACGCAGTTACGTCCAATACCACCATTACCGTGAAATCACGGCGGGAAATCCAATGCCAGGTGAACCTTGACTGCCAAATTGCCATCTCCCGGATCCATACCTGTGAAATCGTCACCGAGGCCGCCCCCGGGCCAGGAACCCTGATTGACAAGCAAAAAAAATTATTAAACTTGGAAGAATATCTTGGTGAAGTGTCCGGAGAAATTTCTTTCGAACTTTCAGCGGATCTACCGGCCAGCCAACCCGGAGCGGAGCGCCTGTTAACGTATCAGGGGCAATTCATGGAACCCAAGGCGGAGATCACCGAAGGAACCGCCGCAATTGAAGGCAACTTGAATTTATGGCTGTTATATGCTACCGATAGCATGGATAGTCCGGAATTACATACAGCCCGCTGGGAATCCCGCTTTAATAATGCGCTTCCGGTGGCTGGTATAATTGAATTTCCAAATTTGCAGGCGGGTTCTTTGCTGAGGGTTCAAACGGCGCTTGAATCGTTAAAGACTGAACTAACGGGTGAACGTTCCCTCAAAATCTCAGGCCTGATCAAAACTCGCCTTTTGGCAAGAAATCCGCGTGTTCTTTCCATTTTAGAGGATTGTGCCGAAGTCATTCCGGTAAATCCCGAAATCCGGCCCAGCATGTTGTTTTATATCGTTCAGCCCAATGACACCCTTTGGAAGATAGCCCGCCGTTACCAGACTACCGTAGCCCAATTAATACAAAGCAATCAAATCAACGATCCTGATCGGATTCAGACGGGACAAAAATTACTGATTCCGAAGCAATTCGCCGGATAAAAAAAAAACTCCCTTTGCAGGGGGTTTTTTCGTTTTTCTTTTGCTTAACCTGCATTTTCTTCTTTCAAGGCTACATAGATTGTAATCTCACCAAAATCGGTAACCAGGGGCACGTTGATGATTTGTAAATCTTTGATCGAAACCGAAATCGAATCACCGATGATTAATGAAGGAGGGGTTATTTTACAAAAAAAGCCATTCTTAAACAAATCCGTAGCCGCATTCCCGGTGATAATATTCCCTAATTCATTAATGGCGCTTTGCGCTAAAAAATCAAAATCATCAATGGGCAGATTTAAAAGCATTTTTGAGGAAATATTCCGGGCGGTCTCGGTGGACATACAATAAATAACCTGTCCGCTAACGTCACCGGTAACTCCAATTACCGTATTGATGTCTTTCCCCGGAACCGGCGATTTAACTAAACTTAAGGTCCCTTTGTTCACATTCTTATTTCCGTGAATCTCCAAAACTTTAACCGATGCTGATATAAACGGATTCACTATTTCTACTCTCATAAGTCCTCCTTGGTAGTAAGATTTACCAAATGGGTCGATTCATAAATTATATTCTAAAATAAATTATACAAAAAGATGCTTTATATAAAATACGAATCTGTTAAATCTTATATTTGAAGTGATTTATAGTAATCATAAACCAATTTTCAAGATAAATCAAGCAGCACATTATGATTATCGGCAATTTTTAGAATTTTATTGATGTCCTTTTTATGGTCTTATCCCCTTGACTTACGATTAACTTGGTGTTATAATACTTTATGCATTAAAAAACGGTCGCGTAGCCCAGTTGGTTAGAGCGCTGTGTTCACATCGCAGAGGTCACTGGTTCGAGCCCAGTCGCGACCACCACTTACTTCAGTTAACAGTATGTAATTAAATGATCCGGAGCTGTGGTGTAGTCGGTCTAACATGCCAGCCTGTCACGCTGGAGATCGCGGGTTCGAATCCCGTCGGCTCCGCCATTATTAACATGATCAATGTACAATAATGGCGTGTAATCCCGGAAACATATTTGTTTCTTGTTAATTAACCCCTATCCATGGGGTTTGTTTTGTTTTAGAGGGCAAATCGCTGAATTTCACAAGGTGGTATCAACTGATGTTCGTAAAAACGATTTCCATTACTTTATTCATCCCCAATGCTTTGAGTCTTAAGGATAAACGTCAAATCATTAAAAGCATTCTGGAGAAGATTCACCAAAAATTCAACGCCGCCACCGCCGAGGTTGGTTATCAGGATCAATGGAAACGTTCCCAATTGGGAATTGCTCTGATCGGCAACACTCCTTCTTACCTGGATTCGGTCCAGCAAGAATTGCTGAAAATAATTGAAAATCAATATCTGGTTGAAATTACTGAGGTCTCGGTGAATGACTATTAACAGTCGGAAGTCTAAATTCAAAAGATAAAGAGGTTTAAGTTGAAGGTCGAGTCTGCTCAAACAAATTCCAAGGGTAAACCTTGGGGGGATCGATTTTAAACCGCATTATTTCATCCCGGGTAGGATGTTTGAAGTTAAGTTCCGCCGACCATAAGGCAATCTGCTGTCCGGGTTTATTTAAGCCGGCGCCATATTTTTGATCGCCGTAAAGAGGATGTCCGATGGCCGCCAATTGAACCCTGATCTGATGAGAACGTCCGGTGGTCAAATGAATTTTCACCAGGCTGAAATTATCCCGGCGGCCTATCACCTCATACTCCAAAATAGCCTCTTTCGCCTCTGGATGGGGTTTATTAAAAGCCTTCACGATGTTGTTGAACTGATCTTTCTGTAAATAATGTTGTAAACAATGTTTTAAACCGTCCGGGGAACCATGAATCACCGCCAGATAATTCTTTTGGAATTCCCGGGTTCTGATCTGCTCCGACAACCGGGCGGCGGCTTTGGAGGTTTTGGCGAATACCATCACCCCACCCACCGGGCGGTCCAGCCGGTGTACCAGCCCCAAATAAACATTGCCTGGTTTCTGGTACCTGCCTTTTAAATCGTCTTTAATAATCGTTAACAGATCCCGATCACCCGAATCATCCGCCTGGGAAGGAATATTTACTGGTTTCACCACAACTAACAAGTGGTTATCTTCATATAAAATCGGCGGAGCCGCTTTCATCGCTCCTCAGCCTCCCACCGGCCACACGCGCCACAGGGCAAGGCGATCCCGGAAGAAGAAACAGGGAGACCCACTTCTCCCGAGGTTAACCGGCCACCAAATTTTTTAGACACCGTTAACGCCAATATATTTTGCAATACGGTGGGCGCCAGACCGGTTGTATAGGAGTTAATGAGGAAAAACAATGGTTTGTCGGCTAATATCCGGGTACAGGCTTCCACCAGGCCAAATAATTCGGTTTCCAGTTTCCAGATCTCACCGCCGGGGCCGCGTCCGAAGGAAGGGGGGTCCATAATAATCCCTTCATAGAAGTGGCCGCGCCGCTGTTCGCGCTGGACAAACTTGATCACATCATCGGTGATAAATCGCACCGGACGGTCGCTTAATCCCGAAAGCGCCAAGTTTTCTTTGGCCCAGCCCACCATGCTTTTGGCCGCATCCACATGACAAACCTCAGCCCCGGCATAAGCGGCGGCAATTGACGCCCCGCCGGTATAGGCAAACAGATTCAGTACCTTTACCGGATCTGAAACCGCTTTAATTTTAGCTATCAGCCAATTCCAGTTAACTGCCTGTTCCGGAAACAATCCGGTATGTTTAAATCCGGTGGGCCGGACATAAAACATCAATGGTCCGTAACGGATAACCCATTTTTCAGGTAATTTCGCACGAAATTCCCATTCACCACCCCCGTTGGAGCTCCGGTGATAATGCCCATGGATTTGCCTCAAACCGGGTTCACGGGAAAACGGCCAGATAACTTGAGGATCAGGCCGCCGTAATATGTATTTACCCCAACGTTCAATCCTTTCACCGTCACCGGTATCGATGAGTTCGTAATCTTGCCAATCGGTCGCCGTAAACATTTTTAATGGATGGCCCTCCTGTTTTTGAGATCCCCGTTGAAATCGCAAATCATATCTTTATTGGAATCATTAATATACCCCAAGTTCCGGGCAGCTAAAATTATATCATATTGTCGCGCGGCTACAATTAAAATTATCGGTAAAGTTTTTTAAAACAACTTTGATAGGTCATTTTTTCAACGGTTTTCCGGCAGCAGTTAATAAAATTTGATGATTCCAAAATAAAAAGCAACCGTTCAAAAAAAGAATGGTTGCTTCAAATATCACTTCCAAATTGCTCACGCAAATCGTAGGTTGGTATCATTCGACCTGTTCAATATGATAGACATAATTCCGCATATCTTGAATCTTTTTCATTTTTACAATGGTATCGACAGCCGCTTTTTTAATTTGGAATTTCTCCGCTTTTTCCTTGACGCCAAGACATTGTGGGTCGTGGTGATCACCGGGAGTGACATAGAAAACATTGTTGTTAAAGTCAACCATTTTAACCAAAAAATTCATCTGTCCAATCAGTCCTTTCTGAAATCAAGATCCAATTTCAAGGATTCATCACGGTGATGGATGAGCCTAATAATATTTTCGGTAATTTTTCAATTTTTCTTAATATGCACAAATAAAAAGCTCATAAACCCTTCTGCAAATACTATTCGAAAGAAAATACTTCAAATAAAAAACAAGGCTTATAGAAAACCTTGTTTAACTTACTTTTGGATAGTTCCAACAAGATTCATCGGTTCTTTGGAGCTGCACTCGGGTACGCCGTGAAGAATGAACGCATATTGGTAAGCTCAAAACTCAATATGATTAAGAGTTTTTAATTTTGGAGAGCCAACGAACTTGCTATGATTTTATTTTATCATGAGGGTGTTTAATCAGTCAAGACAAGAATGGAGTCCATCCTGATATTTATTGGTTTTTTTGTAATATTATTATTATCAGCAAAATTTAACCTTTACTAACACAAGAGAAATCTAAAACGCAAATAATTTCCCTCGCCCAGGAAAACAACCAATAAAACGTGCAAAATCCCCTTTCGGTCCTGCCACTTCAGCCCCCCTCTAAAACCGGTCCAGACTGAAAATATTGTTTACGCCTTAACATCCCATTGCGCTTGGCCCGATATGAAATCCTGAAACCAGGTTGTTAACTGGCCCGGTCCAAAGCCATTTTTGACATCTTTATCGACCAATGAACCATTCTGAAAATCAATACTTAATTGAAGATCCGGTATTTTATCCTGGCCGATCGCCAAAATAGACTTTAGTTTGGCCATAACTTCTTGGGCATACTCGTTGTTTTCACCGAAATCACGTTTACCGTCGATGATCTCCTGGAACTTTTCATTGGCGCCAGCGATTTTTCCGTTGATTAATTTCAATTCACTTAAATCTTGCCCGGCCTCATGCTTTAAAAAGTCGTATACCATCCATTTTGCTAGCGCTCCAGGAGTTTCCTGCCCATTCATTACTTTGATTGACTCTATATGCATCATAAATCCCGTACTTGCATCTTTCATGGCACTGTTAAGCGCTTCCTCAATCCTGGTTTTTTTCTGTTGGTCATTGATACCCGAAACCGTGATCTGGCCATCCTTATCGATTGTCAGAGTCATTTTCTCCCGCGAAGAAAGTTTGATCCCTTGTCCGGCTAGCGCATCATTAATGGCTTGATTGTATTCCTGGCGGTCTTTTAAAATGTTCAAGGCATCCGATAGATTACCGGAACTTGCCCAGGTGCCCGTCTTCGGGTCATATACTCCCTTATCGCTATTAATAATCGCAGTAACCTTGGGATCAATCCTTGGAGTAAACGAGAGTTTTTGCTTTTTAGCAGCCTCCCTATTCATAATACTGAGTAAATTGTCTTGATTGGTGGTGGGGGAATTCAAAAAACCTGCGAGTCCTTGACTCCCCATAAGGCCATTATTCACACTTCGCATGCGGATGATTCTCCTTTCGTTAAATATTCAATTCTTACAATCCTTCAGTGTATATATCGAAACATTTAACGAAAAAGTTTAATGTAATTTATACTTCAAGCCCAAACTACTATCAAAGTCAGAGCTATTTCCCCAAAGATTTTGTAAAATGCAAAGAGGATTCTAAGTTTAAGCAGGCTCAACTGAATATGTGTGAAAAATCATATTGGAATCCGTCACAAGAATTGGCGAGAAAAATTGGCGCTAAATTAACGATTACCAAAGGACAGTTCTATGATGCATGTATTCAACACGGTACAGACGGCAAGAACGGCTGTCAGGAAATGATTGATGCTACGACAAAGGCTATGGGCGGAACTCCTAAAACAGGCATTGATGAAACGAAATGGTTGGTCAAGTTCTTGGACGCAAGGAAGAAGGTTCTACTTGCAAGTGATAAAGAATGGCAGGAGTCAGTAGACAGAGTTGAGTGCTACAGAAGGATATTGAAAACCGGTAATACTTCACTTACGACTCCTCTAAATATAACTGCATATGGTGATAAGTATACTATAAAATAATGCAGAAAAAACCAGGTCCAGGAGCTTGGTCTCTTTTTCCGGGATAACGAACTTCAACGCCGAAAAAACATGGAACACCGTCAATGTCCACGGGATCCGATTCCGGAAAATATGATATTGCCGAGGGAATGCACCGTTTTTTAAGCACTAAAAGGGGCCGTACCCGATACACATTAAGAAAGGTTACGGTTGAACCAGTATTTGGAATGATTAAAAGCGGTATTTTTAACCAACATGTTCTTTGAATTCCTGCGAACTCAAATCCAATTAAAATTACAAGAAAAAAATAACGAACTCCAGCGAACGATTGACGATCTGTCTGAAACCCAAAAAATCGAAGCGGATTCCACCCAAATCCGCTAGGAATCTGTGCGAGTAACACATTTTTACAGCTTAAAACCACAATATCTTGTATTAGATTATGTTACTAAACACTAAATATGCTTCGAAAACCTGCTACCCGCACAGACTCCTAGTTATTTCAAAATCCTATTTGTTTAAGTAATGTTTGAATTTGGATCTTCCAGACTTGACTTAAAGGTAGTGTTAATAATTTAGTCCGAAATGCTGGTTTTTCGGAAATTCCTTTACGAGATACAACAATTCCATTCTGTTTTAAAATTGAATGAACTCTATTTTTAAATTGAGTAGTCGTCTTCTTATTCAATTGGTAAGTGGAAAATAAGCCACGAATCTCTCTTATTTGGACCGATGGGATAAACACGGTTGGAAGATCATCTTGGTCTCCATTAGCCATGATAAAGTAAGCTAATTTTTTTACTAACTTTTTTCCATCGATTTTATCAGTCTTATTGATATTCTGTTTAAATTTGTTGACGTCAAGAACAAAACATTTTTTAACCAGGTCCTTAATTTGGTCGTAAAACCAAAAGGCATTAGTACAAGATTCTACAATGAGGTAGTCAGTTATTTCCAGTTGGGTTTTAAAGTTTTGAAATGAAGCTTCATCCAGGTAGTATTTTGTGGTTTGAATTTTCCCCTGTTCCGCTTCTTCATCAAATGATAATTTGGTTGCGAGAAAGGAATCTAAATGAAGATCGATACTGTAAAATGTCATCAAATCAACTCCTCATAGCCAGATAATTGTCCCCTTGACGGTCGATAAACTTACCAAGCGTCTATACGGGATGACGGTTCTCCGTCTCCCAGATGGTTGGTACGGCAGATGGCCGAACTAAATGGGGGTTCGAGCTTTAGTTATCTCAGTGCCCCTAACAGCCATCACCTTCAGTTAAGTGACTCTTAGCTGAAAGTATACCATCTACCGTCCATCTTGGGAACTTATACTTTTATCATAACAATGGGGATTACGCCACCGCCCAGGATAAAATGGTCTGTGATAATTTCTCTTCTGGAAGTTTGCCTACTTGCGAAAGGCTGTCGCGCGCGCGCGAGTTGATAATGTGGGCCTAAAAACGACCTATCCCCCCGGCCCCCTTCCCTCGGTGGGTGATTTTGGCTGGTGTTCGGAGGGAAGGGGCCGGAGGATAGGTCCGGATGGGCAATCTCTAATGATGAGGTATTCCGCTTCCTGCTTTGTTTTTAAATCAACCAAAGTCGTTTTAAAGTTATCTTTCCTTTTTTGAAATCTTTATAACGGATAGGACAAAGAAAACGATCATAAAAATAAGTATATACAAAATACTGGCGTAAGAGCTTATAATGGCATCTCCAACTTTGAAGGAAACTCCTAAATTTAGCCTGAATTCTTCCAATGCAGCCGTTGGTGCGCCTGCAAATGTAACCTTCTCCGGCTGTTCCATCATAACCCTTCGAAATAGCACTCCTGCATGAGAAGGTGGAAATATTTTTATTATTGTCTGTATGGATTTCGGCAGGCTTCCAATGGGTATGTAAATGCCTGTAATAAATCCGATTAAAGTGCCTACCAAAGTACTTGCGGTAGTATAAGCATTGATACTTTTAAACCAGGATACAATATAGAACATCATAATACTTGAGGCTGCCGTTGTAAAAATAATTAGAAGTATGACTTTTAATGCAGCTGCTATTGTTAATAACTCTCCACCATATATTACAATATAAACTTCCGCTAGCACAAAGGTTATAAAGGTTAAGATCAAACTAATTAAAAACCCGCTGATTATGTAACTGCCTGCCAAGGTGCTTCTTTTTAAAGGTGATGCTGTAAAGTCCTTGTATATATTGTACCTTTTATCTTCAATCATTGTTGCCATAGCGCCTAATGATGCAGTAACCGGTGTTACTGCCAATAAACCCGCCATAATCCAACTATCCATTAAGAATCTGACACCTTTCATGCCAGCCATGCCTTTTACCAGTAAATCGCCTAAAAACAAAACATAGAGACCAATAATTACAATTACTCCGAGAAGCGAAAAAAACACGTTGCTTTTTTCACGGAAAAATATTAGCAAATTACGTTTTACTAAATATCTCATTCCCTTATTTCCTTCCCGGTTATATTGATAAAAGCATCATCCATATTCCCTTCGATTACCTGGAATCCTCTTATTTTATCTTTACATTGTTCTATAACAGGCAGCGCTTGCAAGGTTGAATCTAATTTTATTGTTATTGTGTCTCCTTTTAAGACATAGGTAAACCCCATATATTTTAGAATATCGATGATTTCTTCCATATGTGAAGTATGTATGATTAAATGATCAGTACTGTATTGCTCCTTTATCTGCGCCGGGGTACCTTTAGCGGTAATACTTCCATTATCAATTACCACCACATAATCTGCCTTCGCTGCCTCTTCCATATAATGAGTAGTAAGAAATATGGTCATGTTTTTTTCTTTTCGTAAATGTTCAATGGCTTGCCATACATTTTGTCTGGTTTGCGGATCAAGTCCCGTTGTAGGTTCATCTAATATGAAAATTTTGGGTGTATTCACAAGTGCCCTTGCAATATCGGCTCTCCTTCTCTGGCCTCCTGATAATTTACCATACGGACGGTCTAAATATCCTGTCACTCCTGTACTCTCCGCCGCATAATCGACTGCTGTCATTAAATCATCTTTATTTGAATAATAAAAGCTGCCCCGGATAATCAGATTTTCTTTTACCGTGAGCAGTCTGTCTAATAAATTATCTTGAAATACCGTACCAAGTATGGGGCGAATCTTATCATCCTCCCTGCCTAAAGTGTATCCATCAATAATAACATCTCCACCATCCGGCTTTAGCAAGGTATCTATAATATTGATAGTAGTCGACTTTCCCGCGCCGTTCGGGCCTAAAAAAGCAAAAAAAGTCCCTCTCTCAACGTAAAAATCAATTTCCTTAACTGCTTCTAATGCACCGTAAGATTTTTTAAGACCTGTTATTTCAATAATCTTATCCATAATCCATATCCTCTCAATTTTGTTTTATAATAGGAACCTTTGGCGTATAAAGCATTTTTAAGGTTTCATCAAAAGTCATTAAAATAACCCACCTTAAGGAACTTCGTATACTTAAGCCTCACCGCTCCACTGGAAAGTCAAAATAGCGTTCCGGGTAGGGTTCCTCAACCAGTGAGAAATGCCACCACTCACCGTCTTCTGTCTTAAATCCGCAACTTCCCATGAAATCGCGCAGCATCCTCCGGTTTTCCTCCCCCATATCCGCTTCCTGTCCTGTTTTTAAATCAACCAACGTCACATCCAATGCACTACCCCGGTGATGTGCGGATTGGAAAGCCGTTGATTTTTGCGGGCGATAGGCATCTAGTATTTTAATACAATAATCCTGCTCCAAAAACATCCGTTGGGCTTCAGCCAGCGCCCAAGCCGCTTGCTGAGTGAGAATGGCGATATTGGGAAACGCGCCTTCCGTGGAATAACGAATATCAACCAATATATCGGGAATGATGTCCTCCACATAAACAAAGCCATCCGGAAGCCCGTAAAGGGACATGATTTGCTCTTCGGGAACCGCCATGACATCCGCCAAAGACCCCTGAATGAGCACCGGTTTTTTAGCGAAGTCCAACCAATGTAATATTTCAAACATATCTGATTCGGATACGGCGGTACAACCTTGGGTGGGATTTTTTTCACCGGTCCGGACATGGAGGAAGATCGCGCTTCCCTTCCCCGGTTGCCGTTCGGTATTATAATTGATGATTACCGCGTACTTATAAGCGATGGCCTCTTTCCCCAAACATTCGGCGCTGCCCCAATCCTTCCAATAACCGTCCTTGAAACGCACCCATTGATTGTACAATTGCGACTGACTATCATCCACCCAGTAATCATACTCGGTAAGCATCCGGTAAGGATACCGAAGCCTTTCCGATGGCGGAACGATCCCAAAAGCGGACGCCAGCGAAAATATTCCCGTGGGGGACTTACAGTCGCCTTCCTTGGTTTTACCCATTCCATCACGCCCAATGTTCGCCTGCATTTGACCAACCACTTTCCAACGGCCGTTCAGCGATTCAGTCAAATATAACCGGGCATAATATTCTGTTTCCCATATTACGATCATCGCTTGCTGCGATTGAAGCCGGTCAAGCACTTGGACAATAGCGCCGCCATCAGCGTAAAAATCCTGCATGGTAAGGTATTTCAATAATAAATCACCCCATCAATCTTCTGAAACCCGAATCCAATGTCATCGGTCACCGTGATTTCCGGTCCGTTAAATACCGCTCCACCCATAATCGGATCTTCGCGGCACAAAGCCGGACCATCCAGATCAATTCGGGTAATTATATGTTTGGCTGCCGCCAAATATACTGCCGCCGTAACGCTGATTTTAGATTCCAACATGCAGCCCATCATGCATTCTACACCATAAATTTCAGCCATTGCGCAAATTCTTAAGGCGTTATGAACGCCTCCGGTTTTCATTAGTTTGATATTCAGCAGATCAGCCGCCCTCATTTGCATGATTTTCATGGCATCCAGCGGTGAAAAAACGCTTTCATCGGCCATCACCGGAATCGTAACGTTATCGGTCACGTGTTTCAGGCCCTCCAGATCATGGGCAATCACCGGTTGCTCAACCAATTCAATATTCAGCCCTTCATCCTCCACTTTTCGCAGAATACGAACCGCCTCTTTGGGTTTCCATCCTTGATTGGCGTCGATTCGCAAGTTTACATCGCATCCAACCGCTTTTCGAATCGCTTTCATCCGTTCAATATCCTTAAACGGGTTCTTACCGACTTTAATCTTTATCGTATCATATCCCAATTTAACCGCCTCAAGACTATCCAGGGCCATCTGCTCCGGTTCATTCACGCTGATGGTGAGATCGGTAGTCATTTTTTTCCGAAACCCACCCCACAATTTGTATAAAGCCATTTGATTCAACTGGCCGAATAAATCATAGATCGCTATATCCACCGCCGCTTTGGCGCTGGTGTTTTTAATAATGCACCCGTTTAACCTGCGCATGATTTCTTCGATATTCTCGATCTCCAATCCCAGCAATTGGTTGGCAATCACACTTTCAATGGCCCCGGTAATCGACCCCATCGTATCACCGGTAATCACGGCTGTCGGAGCCGCCTCGCCGTATCCAATATGGCCGGTATCGGTGATAACCTTGACGATCACGTCATCAATATATTCTACAGATCGTAAAGCTGTTTTAAAGGGCTTTTTCAACGGAATTACGATATGTCCGATTTTGATATCCACAATTTTCATTTTGACTTCTCCCTGAAATAATCATAAACAGTTTTCGAGATTTGCCCGATAGATTGCCGGGCTAAATTATTACTCACCGCGTCCCAGATCAAAACCACAAAAATATAATCGCCATATTCATGATATACAATTCCAGCCTCATGGTTTAACCGGTCAAGTTCCCCGGTTTTATGGGCAATCACTGTTTCATCCGGGATATACAGCCTCATCATTCTATGATCAAGCTGTTTTTTCATGATTTCAATCATATATGCGCTGGTTGTTTCATCGACAACTTCTCCCCGGTATAACAATTCCAGCAACCGGACCATATCCCGTCCATTCGTTAAATTTTCCCGCCCCGTTTTTCCAGCGGTAAGATCCATCATTTTTCGCTGCAGGATGGTGCTTTCTAAATTCAAATGATTGATCAACTCATTAATGGCGGAAATCCCTGCAATATCAATCAATATATTGGCCGCGGTATTATCGCTTTGAACAATCATTAAAGTGAGTAAGTCGCTTATCGAATAAGTATTACCAGTTTCCAGCATGGATAGAATACTAAAAGGGACCTTATCCGCTTCTTTCACTAAAATCCGTTGCTTTAACGACAACTGCCCCGCTTTCACCCGCCGCAAAATTTCAGCCATTATCGGTATTTTAATTAGACTGGCGGCCGGTACCACCGCATTTTCGTTATATGAAACGTATTTTTCGGTTTTAAGATTCTTAATCATAAACGCGCACTTGAGCTTAGTGAAATCAATAACTTGGAAAACAAGTTTCTCCAGCATTTGGACTCCGGTAAGTGATAATATTAGATTATGGCAAGGATCCCCAATAAAAAACCGTAATCCTTTGAATGATATACGGTTTCAATGAAGCAATATTAAATCCTGCTTATTTTATTTGGTAAAAGTGAGCCAAACTCTATTTTTGAAAGATACAAGGCGCGCGATAGAACTCATCCCACTTTTTGCAACGGTGAATTTCCTTTAGACTTTTGGGGCCTTCCGCGGCATTGGCTTTACAAACCTCGGTATTTTTTTCAAAATTGCCACAAGAATTACAAACTTTTAGTACTTCTTCAAGGGATAATTTTTGGATCATTCCGTTTCACCTCATCAAATTCATATTCGGTCATATACCGGAAATTCCCACAAAAATAATTTTACTGAATAGTAAATGGTATTTAATTCATCGACATTCCATCATTTTTTCTTTAGATCCACTTAAATACAAACCAGGTATGGAGATAAGCCACAGGATTCTTGGAATGGCAATGGCATGGAGGCCGACGGCTGATTACCGCGTTCCACGGATTGGGAAAGCACCTTTTGGTTTTGGTCGAACCATAAAATGATATTAAAAATAACACGACATTATACCAACGCATCCGAATATTGATATAAACATTATGTCGCCCCGCTGTCAACAATGCCAAACCCACCGCGAAATTGCGAAATTTTTTAGGGGGCTTCATTGGCTTCCCCGGATAGTTTTATCTCCGCAATAAAAATTCCGGTATTCCGCCATTTTCCATTTTCTGATATCACTTCCAGGCCGGTGATCTGACTCCAGTCAAAAAGGCCCTCCGGATCGTACCATTTTTCCTTCCAAGCCCCTTGCTCACGGAAGTTTTCCAGCGGGATCACCACAGTTTGCCAATCAGTGGTGCTTTCCAGTGATTTTTCGTTCAATGTATATCCCATTCTCCAGGGAATCGAAAGCGGATCGTCTTTTCTAATCGACAGAAACCGGACATCAAGATTTTTGAAGTTGGGTTTTAATTTTATTTTTATTACAAAGCTATATTTCTTTTCCAAAAGCAGCGATAGGTCTTTCCTGGGTTTAAAATCAAAATGCAAGCCGTTATATTGATCGAGATTTTTCATTTTTATTGTAAATTTTTTGTTATCCAGAACAGTATCATCATAAAGGTCGATTTTTCCACGTGTCAGATAACTGGAAACAAAAACCCCCCGGGCAGGATACTGATTAAACAAATCAAAGCCTTCCGTATCCGGCGAAATCGTAAACTCATTTTGGGGGATCTCATTGAAACTCAACGCCTTTAGTAGAGGAAGATTTAGATCCGTCTCAAAAGCTTCATTGGAATCCTTTTTGAATAATCCAAACCCGCCGTGGTAATCCCAGGATGTCCACGGAATGGAAAATTTATTTAATATTTTACCAATGGATTCATACCAGTAAACCCGATCCTCGTTTTGAGAATTTCTATTGTAAACGCCGAATTCACCACAGAATACCGGTTTACCTGTTTTATTCCGGAAATTTACCGCCTTCAAAAGAAGCTTCTCTAAAGCCTCATTATTCCCGTTATTGGGATAGTCATTTTGTAAGCTGCCTGGAATCCAGGTGTTCAATAATTCTTTGGGACAGGAAGGCATTTTCTCTTTATTGTAGGGATAGGGAACATCCTTGAGCGGCTTTAGTGAGGGCGTTGTCCAGTCCGCTCCCTGATGGGTGAAAAGAAACGGTTCATAGAAGTGAAAAGTATAGATAATCTTATCATCCTTAAAGTCCGGCAGCAGATACATGGAATCGATATCGTTCCAGTTTGCTCCACCGACTATCACCGTATGCTTTTTATCAATCTGCCGGATCTTTTTTAAGACATTCAGTTCAATTTTACCCCAGACAGCCGGATCAATACCATGCGGCTCATTGAGAATTTCATAATAAAGGAAATCTCCGCGGTTCACATAGTGTTCCGCCATCTGCGACCAAACTTTCAGTAAAGTAGTTTCGATGGATGCTTTCGTGTTCTCAAACGGATCAAAGGTATGATTATCAATAATTAATGATAAATTGAGCTCTTCACAGTAATTCACAACCTCATCCAAAAACTGAAAAAACAACGGGTCTATTTTATATTCCGGGGCGCCGCTGGTCATCGCGTGAAGATTGATCGGCAGACGGATCACATCACACCCAAGGCTTTTGATGTCCTGGAAGTCTTCTTTGGTATACTTGGTAAACTGAATCGCTCTTACGGAATTCTCCTGAAACCACCCAGAAAGATTCACCCCTTTTGTAAAAATATCATTGGAATAAGCCGGAACAATGAATAACAATATAGACAGAATAAGGGCAAATTTCTGATGCATAAAAAAACCTCCCCAATTAATATTATCCTAATTCAACGACTAATAATGTTAATATATTACATTAACTATCGGAATAACTTCTGAAAAAATAAGTGATATGAAGAATGAAGAGGCTTTTTTGCGAATTGCTCCGCATTAAGGCCTCTTCAAAATATACCATGGCGCAACAGTACTTATTCATCGGCTTTTACAATTGGCTGAGTAACTAAAAGTGATATAATTTTTATCGGTATGAACTTACAGTAATATTTCCAGGAGCCGTATTATTCTGCACAGTCAATTGACAGCTTAAGGTAAGCTTTTCATTTGAAGGCCCTACCCCACTCATCCCGGAGGCGTTCAATCCCCATGAATTATTTAATCCGGGCAGAACGAACGAATATGGCAGTCCAAAACTTCTTGGTCCCGCAAGCAATAACGTCTGGTATTCTTCCTCAGACTCGGAAGTTGACCCCGAACTATCAGTCCAAGTCGTGGTAATCGTCTTGTGAGTTTGGGCTAGGAGACTCAATGACTCAACTACCGATGCCTGCGCTGAAGAATTCACCGTCAGATTCACACCAACACCAACGGTCCAATTGGTTAATGATTGCCCTCCCGTCCAAGTAGTACGGATAGTTTGATCGACCCCATCTTGAAGATATGTTCCGGAAAATTGATAACTTCCGTTTACTCCGCCACGCATGCTTGAGAGTTGTACCAATCGCCCATCCACCGGATTTCCGCCCGAGGTTTCACGGTACCGGTGAATATCGCCCCGCAGATAACCAGTTACGGTTAGATACTCCTGTAACGAGCCATCGCTAATCATAGTGTACGTCAATACCACTTTCCAGAGGGTTAGCGGGACGGAATTGCTCTTATGTCCTCTTACTTCCACTACTACATCTCCCGCAGCTCCTGCTGCGGTGGGCTGATCTGTAATCTCACAAATGATCTTATCTTCGCTCCACGAAAGCATGGTGAGTTCTACCCCGTCAACCGTAACTCTCCCCTTTTCTTTCCCAAAAGTCCCGTAAAGCGTCAACCGCGAAGGAGACGATGGATCTTGATATTTTTCATCGACTTCGACGTATTTGATGCTCGGTTCTAAAATTCCAAAGTTATCATCCGCCGGGTTGTCAAGGATTTTTAACGTGGAAGCCACATGTTCCGCGTCCCCGGGCCAGGTTACCATACTTTTATTGACCATCTCTTTGTATACATCCTGGTATGGAAAGGGCCGCTGCGGAGGAGTCTGATTGACCGCAACATTTGCCCCCAATAGCCGGTCAAACAAAAATTGGACCCGGTTATCAGCAAAATCGGTTTCAATCGGTTGATCCCAGCCGAAATAAGTCGACGCCCCACTATCGAAGACACTCTGCTGAAAAGGTCCCGCCGCCGGGTTTGCGCTGGAACATGCCCCGATAAAGGCCATCCCACCCTTATTTAACTGCCAGTGATCCGTAACAAATCCGGCTGTAATTCCAAAAACCCATTCATACTTGAAATCTTTGAAGAGAATACCTGTTCTATCCGTTGGCACCCACATGAAAACAATATTATGCTTTAATATATCCGTAGAATAGTTTGACGGAAAAGGATCTTGCAAATTTACCCGGGACACCGACGACAGACAATAAGTATCGAGCCGGTGATTGGGGTATGGAGCGGTTGCTGCCATTCTCTCACCATGGGTCTTGATAAAAAACACATCGATATCTTTAACATTACGTAAATTTTCGATGGTCGCTAACTGTGTGGTGACAGCGTAACCGCTGTCACAATCGGTAAATATCTGCTTTATCTTCGGTGTAATATCCTTGTAGAGAGTGGAACCGTCAAACCCGTTCAACAATAAAACTTTCGACCCCTTGGGAAGAGACTTATGAGAACTTGCCGCCATTACCATTGGCCGGTTTAGTTGATTTAGCGGAGCGCCCGCCGAAATAAAGGAACCTGTCGGAGTAGGCGGGGCAATAATTACGAGCGGCCCTCCGGATCCACCAATCTCAGCCACAACAACTCCATTATCAGTCACGGTTTTAACATTTAAGTTGGAAATAGCGGCCATTTTATTCCGAATCGCCTCGGCAGAGGGTTGCGTATCGGATTGAAAGAGAGGCAACAAATTAGTATGGGCATCGTTTAAAACTTGAGAAACTGTTTCCTCGGAAACAGTTAAAAATCCCCCGCCCCCCGGATCGTTATCCGTTCTTTTTCCGCCTCCACCGCCGCAACCTGCTAAAATCAAGCTACCAAAGAGCAAGATCCATAGCAACTTGCAATATAGTTTTGAAATCATCCGTTTCATCCTTCCTATAAAAAACATCTAATCCAATATAATTATAATGATATCTTCTGAACAAAAACTGAACAGAAAATCAAGTAACTTGATTCACCCTCTTTAACATTTTGGATATTTAATAAATAAAAATAAATACCCTTCCAAAAATCAGGAAAGGTATCTCGCATAGGCTCCCTTGCTATCAGGAAGCGTCTTCATTTACAAATTATTGCCGGTTGGCGGATACGTTATTGACATACGAACCACCAACCTGAAAATCATCAATGTTCAAACTTCTTACCGTCTCTCAATCCTGGCCACGCATTCCACATGATGCGTATGGGGAAACATATCCACCGGCTGGATCTCGTAGGTCTTATACCCCAACTCATCCAATATTTTTAGATCCCGCGCCAGTGTTCCCGGATTGCAACTCACATACACGATCCGCTTCACCTTACTAGCGGCCAGCGTCTTCAACACAACCTCTTCACACCCCGATCTCGGCGGGTCCAATACCGCCACATCCAGAATCAGCTTGCGTTTCAACAGATTCGGTAATACTTTCTCCACAGTTCCCGTTAAAAACTCCACATTCTCAATCCCGTTCAATTTAGCATTCTCCCGGGCATTAAAAACCGCCTCGGACACGCTTTCAATGCCATAGACCTGTTTGGCCTTCTTGGCCAAAAACAACGATAAACTGCCCACGCCGCAATAAGCGTCCAGAACCAGTTCCTTCCAGCTCAATCCCGCATACTCCAGAGCTTTGCTGTAAAGCACCTGGAGTTGTACCGGATTGACTTGAAAAAAGGAATTGGCGGAGATCTTGAACTGCAGGCCGCCGACCTTTTCCGTGATACTGTCCTTGCCCCATAAAACACGATTGACATTTCCCAGAATCACGTTATCCCGGGAACGGTTGATGTTCTGAACCACGCTCTTAATCTCCGGAAATGCCCCGATTAAATCCCGGGCGATTTTGGATCCGTCCAGGAAACTATCGGCGTTGATGACCAGGACTACCATCACTTCATTGGTGGAAAAACCATATTTAATCAGGATATGCCGTAACATCCCGCCGCCGGTCCGCTCATTATATATCGGAACACGGTATTTCCCAGCCAGTTCCTTGATTTTCCGGCCAATTTTATTCGTAATCACCGGCTGCAACCAACAGTCCGACATGGGGACAATTTGATGGGTCCCTTTCCGGTAAAACCCAAGGTTCACGGCGCCACCGGCAATACCCACCGGGTATTGCGCCTTGTTCCGGTAACGCCAGGGTTCTATCATCCCGATCGTAGAATGGACCGTTACCCCGGATAAACCGCCGATTCTTTCCACCGCGTCACTTACCCTCCGCTGTTTCGTAATAAGCTGAGCCCGGTAGTCCAAATGCTGAAATTGGCAACCACCGCAATCCTTGGAAACTTGGCAATGCGGAGTTACTCTTTCGGGAGCAGGTTTGATCATCGCCAGGATTTCACCCCGGGCAAAGTTGCGTTTCACTTCCACCACTTTGGCCAAGACCGTTTCATCTTTCAGTGCATCGGACACAAAAATTGTAAAGTTTTGGCACCGGGCCACTCCTTCGCCATCGTGTCCGTAACCATGAATGGTCAGTTCAATTTCCTGACCCGGTTTAACTGGTATCTCCATGGTGAATATCCTTTCCTAAAACTGATCATATTGATGTATCGGTCAATTAAAAATTATCTCCGAAAGTTTGTGAAAAAAGCAGACTTTATTAGGATTAATAATATCAACCGAAATAAATCAGCGTTAAAAACATTGCTTTCAACGCCGATGATAGTGCTATTTTATGACAAACCGGGACAATTTAATCTACTTATTACTCCTTCGATTAGCGTTGTAAATCCATTCAATCCGAAATACTGCCGCAAACGATATTCACTGGATCTTAAATCACTGGAGCAATCGATTTACTCGAAGCTTAATTGTTGAATATTTCAATACCCACACGACATGATAGATATCTACGAAACGCGGCTTCAATTAAACATGATTCGATCCGAATAATTATACAATCCAGGTTGAAAATGAACTTATTTCATGACTCCCGCATTTCAATTCCCTTGAGCGCCAGCGCCAACTCAAGCCTTTTGCGCTGCAATTCGCAGCCCAAAGCATCCGGCTGATAAATGGAACCGTTAATCAAATGAGCGTTGGCATGACAGCCGCCGCTACAGTAAAACCGGCTCCAGCATACGGCGCAGCCCTCTTTTTTATAGAGTGTGGCCGCCCCAAATTCCCGCCGTAAATCAGTCCGGGTGACGCCGTCCATCACACTCCCCATAATAAATTCTTGCCGACCCACAAACTGATGGCATGGATATAGCTCACCGGCCGGGGTCACCGCGAAATAGTCATACCCCGCACCACAGCCGGTTAACCGTTTGGGCAAGCAAGGTCCGTGTTCCAAATTGATTTCGAAATGAAAAAAGGTAAATCCGGCTCCACACTTCCGTTTCTCCAGATAATACGCGGCCAATTTATCATATTCGGCGCTAATATCCACCAGATTGGCCTCCGTCAAGCGATAATCCCCTTCCCGATCCACCACCGGCTCCAGTGATAATTCTCTAAATCCCAAATCATAAAGATGGGCTACATCCCGGCTGAAATCCAGGTTCGCGGCGGTATAAGTTCCCCGCAGATAGTAATTGGTAAATCCCCGTTCCCGAACCAGAGCTTGGAAATTCGGCTGAACTTTTTGATAAGAGCCTTTCCCCCGCATAGTATCATTCACCGTGGGGCGGCCATCCAACGACAGCACTACCGCAATCTGTTCCCGGTTAAGAAAATCCCGGGCCGACTCATCCAAAGCCACTCCATTGGTGGTCAGTGTAAAATGAATATCTTTATTAAAACGGGGTCCGGTCTCCCGGCCATAAGCCACCAATTGCCTAACCACATCCAGGTTTAGCAATGGTTCTCCCCCGAAAAAATCCACTTCCAATTGTCGTCTGGCTCCCGATTCCCGGAGTAACCGATCAATGGCCGCCCGTCCTGTTTCAAAACTCATATTTTCCCGGCTTCCTCCGAAAGGGCCGGTCCCGGCGAAACAATACTTGCAGCGCAGATTGCAATCATGGGAAATATGCAAACACAACGCCTTTAACAAAGGTTCCCGGCTGATTTCCGGCTCAGCTTCCGGTTCCTCCGCAAGCAACCCTTCGGCTCTCAAATCAGCCAAATCCGCTTCAATCTGGGGAATTATCTCCCGGTCCACCGGAAAACCTTGTAAATAATCGTATACCGGTTTTTCAATCATAAATAAGGAATTGGAAAGCACGTCAAACAAAAAAAAGCGTTTTAGCGCCTCAAAACAATGCCAATTGGCCATATCCACCGCTCCCCAAAAAGAACAAAAGCCACGGTTTCGTAGCAGCCGCTAGAAATCCATAGCTTATGGTTCATCAATGATTTTGCGCACGCGCGCAATATTTAGTTATTTCTGGCAAACCTGATTCCCCACCGTGCAGGAAGTTTTGCACGCTGATTGGCAGGAATTCTTGCACTCGCCACAGCCCCCGGTGGTAATGGTATTCGCCAATTTTCCTTGAATAACGGGTTTAATCAATTTCATACTTTTTACCTCCAAAATGAAAGGAAATCATGCGAACTTTGCATGAATAGTATATACTTTTGATACCGGTTCTGTCAAGCGGTAAACAATTTCTTTACAATGATCATGAAATGGCTCGATTCCGGTTCACCACGAAAATGAGCGTTACCGTTACATCCCATTATCTCGAAGTTTTTTATACCAAACATTCATGCTTTCCAGATTGCCGCAAATGTTGGTATTATTAATTAAAGTTCCGCTATATTTATAATCAGCCTTGGAAAAGGTGAGATTCATTCCCGGAGATTGCAAACGGGCAATTGTATATGCTGTTTTGATACCTCTGAGCCTCATCTCTTCTTCCATCTGTTTTAATAAAAACAAGGCCAACCCGTTGCCCCTATATTCCGGCAATACCGCAAAATCAGTCATCTCTACCAGCCCGGCGTCGATGTCCATCTCCGCCGAAGCCAGCGCCACCAGCCTTTTTTGAGCCCAAATTCCAAAATAAACTGTATTTGCTCGCATGGTTTCCCGCAAATACTCCGATTCATAAATCGGAAAAGGATAGCTTGCAAATACTTCACGGTACAACGCGGCCATCGCAACGATGTCTTCGGTGGTGAGCTTTTGAAATTGAAAACGGTCGTCCAAAAAGATTGTTTCCTGCATATACATACCATTTTTACCAATCACCCGCTTTATTTCCCGCAGTTGGTCCACTGGCGTTGTTTTTCGGTCATTGTCGAAATACTTGGCTAAAAATAGTAGCTCATTACCCCGATAGCTGCCGGGGACTCTCGCCTCGACGGTGTATCGGCAATTTAAAAACGGTTCCGCGTCATGGGTGAAAATCTTGGCAAAAATCTTGGAATAGCCGTTTTGAATCGCCAAGGCATCCATCGTGGCAATTATCCCGGGAGAATCACGCGGGTCCAATTTCATTAAATAAATGCGGTTGTTGTGCTTGCCATGCTGAATAATACTCCCGCCAATTTTAACAATTTGATCCATCACCATTTCTCCGTTCCATCCGTTCCGTATTCTCCGGAACCAGAGCATTGATTTCATCCCAATCCGATAACAACCTCTCGATACCAATCGCCTGAATTTCATCAGTATTATCCAGTTTCAACTGCAAATGGCAACCTTTACAATTCCGGTCGCAAAAAACCGCCTCATAATGATCCGGCTCCTGATAAGTGGAGATGATTCCTTCATAATTACGCAAGACTACCTTATTAGCCGACCAGGAAATTAGATAATTCGGCATAACTGGAATCTTCCCCCCGCCACCCGGGGCATCGATTACGTATGTGGGGACTGCAAAACCACTGGTATGTCCGATTAAGCTCTCCAAAATTTCGATGCCTTTCCCTACCGGAGTTCGGAAATGGGATAATCCTTCCGAAAGATCACACTGATATAAATAGTAAGGCCGGACCCGGTTTTGAACCAGTTTATGCACCAGTTTTTTAATGATCCGAGGGCAATCATTCACCCCGGACAGAAGCACGGTTTGATTCCCCAAGGGAATCCCGGCATCAGCCAATCTCCGCAGAGCTTCCACCGCCGATGGCGTAAGCTCCCGGGGATGATTAAAATGGGTGTTGACCCAAAGCGGATGGTGTTTCTTCAGCACACCCACCAAACTGTCGGTAATCCGGTATGGTAAGACCACCGGAGTTCGGGTTCCAATCCGGATCACTTCCACATGGGGAATTTGCCTGAGTTCAGTAAGCAGCCAATCAAGATAATCATCGGACAATAAAAACGGGTCGCCGCCGGATAATAACACATCACGAACCACAGGGTTATTCCGGATATAGTCAAGCCCTTTTTCAAGCTCTTCCCGGCCTGGAATGGAATCAACATCCCCAACTTTTCGCTTTCGGGTACAATGGCGGCAATACATGGCACAGACATTACTGACATGGAATAAAACCCGGTCCGGATAGCGGTGGGTAATCCCCGGCGCGGGACTGTCCAGGTCCTCGGCCAAAGGGTCCATCATCTCCCAGTTTTGCACGATTAATTCCCGCGGATCCGGAAAAGCCTGCTTGAAAACGGGATCGTTTTGATAATCCCCGGTTTCAATCAAAGACAAATAATACGGTGTAATTTCCAGCGGAAACCGGGCGATAGTGGCTTCAAATTTATCCCGGTCGGTTTTATTAAACCTGATCCCGGTCAGTTTTTCAAAAAGGGCGATGTCTTTAATTGAATTTCGAAGTTGCCATTTCCAGTCTTTCCAATGGGAAATCTCCGCTTGAGAATCAAGTCTTTTAGCAATTTTTTGTTGTTTCTCTTCATAAATTATCATCCAAACTCTCCTCTCAAAATATTTTGTTAAACAACCGATAATTATTCATTCTTGGTTCGTTTTCTTTTGGATAAATAAAAAAACCACGGACAAGAGGAATCCATGGTTTTTAAAAAACCGCAAATTCATCCTCTCTGGCAACGCTGACGAAGTTAGCTGACGGATTCGGATTGCAAAGTAACCCTAGAATCTCCATATATTGTGCCAAAATTTAAGCCCGGCACATGCATCGAGATTCATTCACCCCATTTGATTGGTTCCCCCGTTCTCTTCGCGTGAAGAGATTAAGCGTATTAGGAAGAATGCATAATAGAATTATGAAATTTTTAAAGAGCTAAAATTATCGTATAATATTGTATGTAAATTTTATATAATAAAAGTTTACATACTTAATCCCACTTTGTCAATAAGTTTTTATTTACATCCTAGCAAAACTCCCATGGTTCCTAAATAAAAAAAATCGTCAACAGCAGATGCTTTTTATTCTGTATGCTTTGAATTGGTGAACGTACATTAAATGTAAATTTAATAAGGATTATATTTCGATAAGAACTCCGCCAATCGGCGGAGTTCTTGGTTCATAACTCTCTGCTGTCGCAGTAAACATGCATCGCTTCCCGTAAGAAAGCGGCCAGGCCCGGTTTAACTTTATCGATATTTTCGGTAAAGCGGTGATCCTCCACATACATATCGCCAAGGCCCCGGAAAATTTCCAAGGTACAGTTATAGAAGTTGTCGGTGATATGCTGCCGCCATTCTCCCACCGCTTTTTGGACCTCCGGATCGGCGGCCCCCTTATCCATCAACGTTGCAATGTTTTGATAGATCCGGTCTGCTTCCCCCATGATCTTCGCCCAATCTTCCTTCGTATACTTGGCGGTTTTTTTTGTGCTTTCCTGATATGCATCCGAATTTCCATACTTTTGTCTGGTTTCTTCGGCATATTGGGCCTGGTGCTTTTCGATCTCACTCATATCAAAACCTGAAAACATGTCCTTTTTGTCCATGATAATCTCTCCTTCCATTGAATCGATTGTCTTCTCCACCGTTCGAATGATCTCCTCGATCCGGTGCTTTTTTTCCAATAACAATTCCCGGTGGTTATAAAGCGCGCTCCGGCGATTAAAACCGGGACTGTCCAGGATTTTTTTAATCTCATGAAGGTTAAAACCGATTTCTTTGAAGAACAGGATTTGCTGCAGTCTTTCCAGATTGCAGTCAGTGTAGAGTCTATATCCGGCCGGGCTTACAGACTCAGGGACTAAGAGTCCAATCTGGTCGTAATGATGGAGGGTGCGTACGCTTACTCCCACCAATCCGGCCACTTCCTTCACTTTCAAAGCCATCTGATCACCTCCACCCTCATCATAAACCATAACGTCACGTGAGAGTCAAGCTAAATTTGAAATTTGTCCTCTTTAGAATTTATTAGCTCTTGTTTATTTGAAATATTGGTATATAATTAAACATAGAATGAACTTTCGTTCTACACTTGAAAGGAAATACAAAATGCCCTATCGGACTCCAAAGTATATCCAGGAACAAAAAGACGCCAAAAGGCGGCATATACTGGACACTGCCGCTAGCGTTTTTGCCCAAAAAGGATATTTCAATACGAAAGTAAGGGATATACTTGATAAATCAGGTATTTCCACCGGGTCATTCTATTTTTATTTCAATAATAAGGAAGAATTATTTGAGATTCTTTATGATGAAATGATCAATACCTATCTCTGCGTCTTACAAGATGCGGTGAATACGATGATGGATAATGCGGATAATATTGTAAAAAGCATTTCGAAGGCGATTACTCTTTCTTTACGGACATTCCAAAAGAACAAGGAACTTGCCAGGATAATGCTGATCGGCTCGGTTGGTTTAAATCCGCATTTTGAAAAGAAAAGAACCGCCAATCATCAAAAAATTTCCCTTATTTTCGAGGAAATATTTATCAAGTTACTTCAAAAAAGAGCCATTCGCGCGCCCAATGCCAAAGCGGCGGCAATTCTTTTCACCGGATCGATTTATTCGCTCATCATCAACTGGCTTCAAGACGATAACTCAGTTGATTTGGTCGAATTTACCTTTCCTTTGATTGTTTACAATCTGCAGGCGCTTGGAATCCAATGCAACGATCTTGATATCAAAATTATTAATGATGAAACCGGATAAACCAAGATTAAAGCAATCAACCAAAAATTTTCAATGAAATCAATTATAAACTATGGAGGATATGATGATGGCAAAAATTCAAGAAGAACATAATCTTCATAACAGACTGCTCATCACTCAGGCAATCAACTACCGAAAACTGGGTTATACCGATATCAAAGTAAATCTAAAAAACTATATCCAGGGGCAACCCACCAGGGTTGGAGGTTACACCCCCGATTTATCGGCTACTTTGATGATAAGACTACGTTATGTGAGGTAGTGACCAATGATTCAATGAATGAAACTCAGATGATTGAAAGATGGAAGACATTTGGCAGAAGCGGTTATGAGTTCCACATGATAATACCCAAGACGATTTTTATGGAGGTAAAAGAATTCGCGAAGAGCAACGGTATAAATGTTGATAAATATTGGACGGTAAAAACTCCTACGGTAGAGTCGTTAAACGCTCAGCCTTGTGATGATGTGATATAATAAAAAAACGGAGGAACTATTATGCAATTTAATCCCATTAAGGGTTTTAGCATCGGAGATTTAACTACGAAGCTACCGATAATTCAAGGAGGAATGGGGATTGGGATTTCCCTGTCCGGTTTGGCGTCTGCTGTTGCCAATGAAGGTGGGATTGGAGTGATTGCGACTGCCGGTATTGGAATACTGGAACCTGATTCCGCTACCAATTTTTTAGCGGCAAACATTAGAGCGTTAAAGAAAGAATTAAGAAAAGCCCGTGAATCAACCAAAGGAATTCTCGGTGTCAATATCATGGTGGCATTATCCAATTTTGCCGATATGGCTCGTACCTCAATTGAGGAAGGCGTCGATGTCATTTTTTCCGGTGCAGGACTTCCACTGAATCTCCCCCAGTTCTTAGGGGAAAATAAAAAAACCAAACTGGTTCCGATTGTATCATCAGCACGGGCAGCCGGGATTATTTTTAAAAAATGGATTGAAAGATATAATTACATCCCCGATGCCGTCGTTGTCGAAGGGCCATTGGCAGGCGGACATTTGGGATTTAAAAAGGACCAGATAATCGACCCCGAATATTCACTGGAGAACTTGATCCCGCAAGTGATAGCCGAAGTAAATATTTTCGAAAAAAAATATCGAAAACCAATTCCGGTAATTGCAGCCGGAGGCGTCTACACCGGTGCGGATATCCATCGATTTTTACAATTAGGAGCCTCCGGAGTGCAGATGGCTACCCGTTTTATTACCACCGACGAATGCGATGCATCCATTGAGTTTAAAAAGACTTTTCTTGATTTAAAACAAGAGGATCTGGTAATAATCAAAAGTCCGGTTGGTTTATTGGGAAGAGCAATAAAAAACAAATTTATCACTGATGTCGATTTAGGCAAAAAGAAACCTTTCCGATGCCCTTATCACTGTATTACAACTTGTGATTATAAAAATAGCCCCTACTGTATTGCGCTTGCTTTAATTAATGCCTGCCGGGGAAAGCTAAATCACGGATTTGCTTTTTCGGGAGCAAATGCGTACCGTTCCACCGAGATTGTTTCAGTGAAAAATTTGTTCGATACTTTATTAAACGAATATGCGCAGACCAACGGAAGTATTTAAACAAAACTATCGAGAAGAGGGAAAATAATGATTCACCCACCATTAGACAATCTTTTAAAACATGTCGACAATCGATATACACTGGCAACCCTTGCAGCGAAACGGGCGCGCCAAATTATTGAATACAGGAAAGCGAGTGAGGAGCTTCCGACTAAAGCCGTTACACTTGCCCTCGAAGAAATACTCAATGGAAAAACCAAGTTTGAAAGAATAAAAACCGGTATAAAATAATCGAATATTACTGGTTAGATTCGGTAACGTTGCATATTTATCCAAGCCAAGAATATAAATTATCTCAAGCCATTTTCTACTTTCCACAAAAACAACTCCTGGTTCGTTTATGCACTGCTAGGAGTCTGTGCGGATAATCGATTTTCGAAGCATATTTATGCAACATATAGCGATTTTAGTTATTGAAAAGAAGTGTTACTCGCACTGACTCCTAGTGATAAATATCGTATTAAAAATATTTTCAGCAACCTTTTCCAATAAGTCTGCTCCATTAATGATGGCGTCTTTCAGAGGCATGGGCCGATTAACAATACTAAACAAAGCAGTAATTCCCTTCTCATATAATTTTTCGTAGCCGTTCCCCAAGGATCCGGAGACACAAATTACCGGTTTCCCATATTTCTCAGCGATAGCAGCAATTCCGAAAGGCACTTTCCCGAACATTGTTTGATAATCGGTAGCTCCTTCTCCAGTAATAATGAATGCGGCGTTTTTTATCCTTTCTTCAAACTTCACTATCTTCGGAATTAGTTTGACGCCCGGTTCAATGGCAGCTTTCAAGAAAGCAATCAATCCCGCCCCCAACCCCCCTGCAGCCCCGGAACCGGGTATATTGGCCACATCAATACCCAAGTCCGTTTTAATAATTTCTGCTAAATGATGGAGATTTTTATCTAAAATTTTAACCATCGCAGGATCGGCCCCTTTTTGGGGTCCGTAAACGGCTGAAGCGCCTTCGCTGCCGCATAATAAATTTTTTACATCGCAAGCCACAGTAATGGGAAGCTGCTTGAGTCTTGGGTCAAGTCCGGAAATGTCAATTTTGCATATATCGGCCAACGCTCCACCGCCAAAACCAATTTCATGGCCATTTTGGTCAAGAAATTGAACCCCCAAGGCCTGTGCCATTCCAACCCCGCCGTCGTTTGTAGCGCTGCCGCCGATACCCATAATAATCTTGGCGCAACCATAATCCAATGCCGCTTTAATCAACTGGCCCGTTCCAAAAGTAGTCGTTTTTAAAGGATTCTTCTCTTCCGATTTTATTAGATTGAGTCCGGAGGCAGCCGCCATTTCAATCACTCCGGTGTTATCGGGTAAGATGCCAAAAAACGACTCAACCTTCCTCCCCAAAGGATCTAAAACCGGTGTATCGATAATGCGTCCCTCTGTAGCAGTTATAATTGCCTCAACTGTCCCTTCCCCGCCGTCAGCCATAGGAATTTTAATAATTTCAACACTCTTATGAAACCTGGCCGCAGCTCTTTGAATCCCTTTTTCGATTGCGTTTGCGGCTTGTAACGATGTCAAACTTCCTTTAAAAGAATCGGGCGCAACGACAATTTTCATCGGTGATTCTCCTTTATAAGGCGTATCGAATGATCTAACCTTCAATCTCTTGAGGTCGAACGATTAATACGATAGCCATAATCATAAATACTATTGCGTCGGCAGCCGGCCCCCAGTATCGACCGGTGATTCCCATTACAATACCCATGGCTAAAGCAGCAAAGAAGGTGCCGTTTAAGTTGCCAAGACCTCCGATAATGACCACTGCGAAGCCTAACTGGAGAAACGCATTCCCCATATAAGGATGAACACTGGTAATCGGAGCATATAAGACTCCTCCAAGGGCTGCCAGAATACTACCTAAAATAAAGATATAAGCAAAATATTTGTTGACATCCAAGCCCAAACTACGAACCGCTTCTCTATCTTCCAAGCCCGCAACAACGATTTTTCCGACCATGCTCTTTTTGAAGAAAAAACCAAGCCCCACAAAAATCACGATAGCTGTCACAATAATGACGACTCGATATACTGGAATATTCACATTAAATATATCCATAAACTTTCCAATGGGATCTTGTAAAGAAATCGGAGCCGCTCCCCAAATCCACTTGATTATATCCACCCCAATCAGGGTAATGGCATAAGTGGCAATAATCGCATAATCCACCGATACTCCGTAAAGCCTTCTGATTACATATCTTTCAACAATAAATCCCAAGGGGACAACAAGCAATGCGGCCGATAACGCGCTCAATAAAAAGTTGTTTTTGGTGAGCAGCAAAATTGCCGCCAAAAAATAGGCCCCCATGGTATACATAAAGCCATGCGCAAAGTTAACAATACGCATTGTGCCAAACGTTAAAGACAAACCGATTGCGGTAATATACAGAATCCCGCCGATTGTCAATCCATATAAAATATTTTGGATCATTTCTCCACCACCTGACCTTCTCTAGCTTTACCAAACTTATCCGCAAAAACTCCCCATAATCCTTTGGGAAACCGGAACACTAAGATCAGCAGGATAATTCCTAAAAACATTTCCCAGCGAGTAATATAACTTGCCAGGTAGTTACTTATCGACATATAGATTCCTCCGCCGATTAACATTCCATATAAACTGCCCGGACCACCGATTAAAGCGGCGAAGATAACCTCCACGTTTCGCCCGGGGTCGATAAAACTCGGAGTTACATATGAAAAATTAAACACCCATAATGCCCCCGCCAAAGCCGCGATCATCGTGGAGATGCTGAAGGTCAAACATTTAAAGAAATAGGTATTATATCCTAAGAACCTGACTCTGTTTTCATTTTCTTTGATACCCTTCAGCAAGGCCCCGTAAGGAGAAGCAATTAATTTTTTCATAAAAAAGAAAACAAGTATCAGACAAAATAATGTAAAACCGAACATGATGCTAGGATTTTGGAGATTTAAAAAACCAAACGGGGCAACTTGGGCGGCCAATCCATCCTCACCGCCGGTAACGCCGGCGCAGGCGGAAATAACCAGAAAATACCCAACCTGGTTAAACGCCATATTAATGAGGGCGAAGCATGCTCCGTTAGTACGAGAGACCACCGGCCCAAGTATTAAGCCAGCCAAAAGTCCGGCGGCAATAGCGCAAAATATGATGACCAGGGGATTGTTTGAGATATATACGGAGGAAAGTGCCGCCGCATAGGCCCCAATACCCAAGTAAAGCATATGCCCAAACGATAACCTACCCATAAAACCATAAAGTAAATTAAATGAGAGGACAAAGATGGTAAAGATCATGAAATCGATTAGTTTTAGTTTTCCGATTAAGGGAAGAAACGCGATATAAATCAAGGCAATGAATAAAAAATCAAACCGGCGTAATCGTACCATGTTTTTTTCCCCTTTAAACAATAATTTACTTCTTTAAGGCCTACAAACATGCCTCCAGCTGGGATTGATCTTTTAATTGGTCTTTCGTGAACTCATGGGTGATCTTTCCTTCTTCGATGGTATAGACTCGATCGGCTAACCGGCAAACTACGGATAAGTTTTGTTCCACAATTAATAATGACATTTTACCCTTTAACAGCGATAAAACTTTAAAAATATCCTCAATGGTGCCGGCAGCCAATCCTTCAGTGGGTTCATCGATCAATATCAGGCTGGGATTTCCAATTAAGGCTCTTCCGATTAAGAGCAATTGCTTTTGTCCGCCGCTCAAACCTTTTGCTTTGATATTGATGAAATCCTTAAGTTTAGGATAAATTAGAAACATCTTTTCAAGCGCGTCGGATAGTTTCTCTTTAGCGCCGTAAGCAGCTATGGCAATATTATCCTTTACGGTCAGTTCACTAAAGACACGCTTATCCTGAAAAACATAACGGATTCCTTCTCTAGAAGCTTGCTCAATCGAATGCGCGTTAATGTTCTTTCCATTAAATAAAATGGAACCATTCCTTGGCTTCAAGAATCCTGAAATTGTTTTGAGAAGTGTGGTTTTTCCGGCGCCGTTTCGGCCAACCAGGAATACCATCTCCCCTTTCCCAATATTTATGGAAATATCGTGTAAAGCTTTAGCGGAGCCGTAGGCAACATCCAGATTCTCAACACTTAATAGCGCTTGATTCATCTTTTTCACCCCAATAAACTCTTCTAACCTCTCGATCACCAATTGCTTCCTGCGGTTTTCCTTCAAAAATAATTTTGCCTTCGTGCATAACACTGAGTTTTTCCACCAGGTCAAGTAGCTTTGAGATTTTATGCTCAATAATTACAATACTAAGTCCCACTTTGATTCTGTTTATCAAATTAACAATCTCATCAATTTCACCATCACTGAGACCGGCAAAAGGTTCATCCAACAATAACACTTTGGGTTTGAGGGAAAGAGCCATTGCGATCTCCAGTTTCCGTTTATCTCCATAAGATAAAACGGAAGTCATGAGACCTTCTTTATCCTGGATTCCAACCATCTCCATTGCGCCGATACAATTTTCTCTAATAAAACAATTGTTACGGTCTGCAAAGAAAAACTTGCTTTTTTTATTAAAGTAGGGAGTGAATCGGGTTACTGATAGAACGAGATTATCTAAGACAGTCAAGGAATTAAAGACGGATACCAGTTGAAAGGTCCGGCCCAGTCCCATCACAACTCTCTGGTCGGGCGGGACTTTGGTAATTTCTTGATTTGCGAAATCAACTCTTCCTTCCGTCGGAGTATATAAGCCGGTTAAAAGATTAAAAAATGTCGATTTACCGGCGCCATTCGGTCCGATGACTCCGGCAACTTGGCCTTCAATTAATTGATAGTCAACTCCCGCCACCGCAGACAATCCGTTAAATACTTTTGTTACTCCCCTGGCTTCTAAAATAATTTGGTCTGTCATGTTAATTAACCTCTCTCATATTCCAGATCAAACATCCTAAAAACTCAATTACAACCGGCTGAAAGCCATGTTGAAACAGTCAGGGTGGGATATTACTTAAATCCCATAACCCACCCTGAAAAATTTTTTAATACCCTAACTCTTTCAGATTCGGCAGATAATCTTCGCCGGTATAGACGTCAATGATCTTGACCAGATCCCATTCGTTTTTCCGCTGTGTGCCATTTCCGATCACTACAAAGGCATTGTATTTGAAACTAGCCTGATGGTCGGCGCGCCATTCTCCCGGGCCCTTCATCGAATCAAACCGGGGATGTTTCTGAAGTGCTTTAGCTATATCGGCGGCATTAGTTGATTTGGAAAGTTCGATCCCTCTGATTGCTTCTTTTACACCCAAATACGCCATTGCCGAGTATGGATCGGGAGGATAATTATATTTTTTCATAAACTCGTTGGTAAATGATTGTGATTTAGCGACAATTTTCTGGTCTTCAAATCCACTCATATCCCAATACCAGGACATCAACGAATATACGCCATCTAAAGCCTCCGGCGGGACGCCCTTCCCAAAGACATTGGTCATCCAGTTAAACCAGACTTTGGTTTTACTCTTAAGCCCAGTTTCATTTACTTGCTTTAAAACATTGATTGCATCAACACCCCAATGTGCTAACATAATAATGTCGGGCTTTTTCGATTCGATCTCCAACAAATAGGGTGTATAATCACTGACGCCAACCGGTGATTCTTTATAAAAAACTTCCGCTTTATACTTTTTAATCGCGGCTTGAGCACCTTTCCATTGATCCCATCCGAATGCATACGCCGGAGCGAAAAAGGCTATTTTCTTGATCTTTAGTTTGTTGATTACATAAGCTGCGCTTGCATAACCCGCTGCATATGCGCTGCCATGTACCGAAAAAGTGGTTGGGGCTATTTCATCCTTTTGAAACATTGATAATGAAACAACATTTACCGGGAAATAAGCCACCGGAGTCCGCGCCACTTCTTTATTTAAAGCGCCGGAAATCGGAGCAAATGTTTGTCCGACAATTGCGTTAACCTTTTCATCATAGACAAGCTCGCGAAATCGTCTAACTGCGACATCAGGTTTTGTTTCATCATCTTTCGACACATACTCTATTTTTACTTTTTCTTTTCCGAACTTAACCCCACCAGCATTATTTATTTCGTCAATCGCCAATTTTGCCCCATCAAGCTGAACGGGACCGATTGGAGACGCAGCGCCGGTCATACCGAACATCAATCCGATTTTAATCTTCTTGGGCGTACCCGCTAACACAAACGAGCATCCAAACAGAAGGACAAAGGTCGCAAGCAATGCAATTCTTCCCGTTCTATTCATCGAAAACCCTCCTTAAAGCGTATTTTGAAATGTGATTCGAATTAGCTCAAACTCGTTAAGAATTCATCGGTTGTCAAGACTTTTCCGATTTTTGGGAAAATAAATTTTTCAGCATAGTCTTGCTCAGTTTGAGTATCTGTGCCGGTGCAGTCACCGATGACCATGACCCGATAGCCCTTATCATACGCTGACCGGGCAGTTGACTCAACGCACCAATTTGTATGGAACCCGACAAAAGCCACATACTCAATTTCATTGGCCCGCAGCAAATAATCCAAAGCGGTGGAATGAAACGCATCCAGAGTCTTTTTCCCCTCGATGATTATATCTGTAGGTTGCGGCGTTAATTCATCAATGATTTCCGGGCCAGGAGTACCTCGCAGCCAGGCTCCAGTCCCCCAATCGGCCTTCATATCCATTTCGATCCCACGTAAACCTTCGCAGCCCGGCCCGCCTTTTTTTAATTCGGGAAACCCGGGGGCAAAGGAATGGAATGGGACGTAGAAAATTTTTACTTTACCCCGGGCATTCTTTAATAGTTTCTGTAAATTGGCGATGACATTTCGCTTGGCCAATTGCTCCTTAATATATTGGTACATGGTTCCGCCGGGTTTTAAGAAATCATTTTGGGGTTCAATCAAAACAATCGCCGTTTTATCCGCTGGAATTTTGTTCGTTGCCATTAAAAACGCCTCCTGAAATTAATTTTTTTAATAATCATCGATTTCTACAATTCAATTGTCAATCTACATCGTTGGGCGCCTCCTTTACAATTTGCTTATCTTCGGATTTTAAACGAGTTGTTGAACTTAAAAAATCATTTTTGATTCTTTCGATATGCTTTAACATGGATTCTCGCGCTAAATGGGGATTACAGTTTTGAATCGCGATAAAAATATCTTGATGGTCATTTAAATATTCCGGAAAAACCCCATGATCATATTTGGCCTTATCCAAAATTTCCCAGTATAAAGTAGAAAGTTTAATAAACGCTTCCTCAATAAAACGAACAAAAAGGGAGTTTCCTGACGCCTTCGACAATTCCAGATGAAATTGATGATCAGTTTGACAAAATTGATTAAAAGAAGAAAACTTGCCTTCCTTGGTCTCATCCAATAATGCCTTAATCAATTCAAGGCTGTTTTTATTAGCCCGCTGAGCGGCTAACCAGCATATTTCACCCTCAATGGCGCTTCTGGCTTCCAATGCTTCTAGAAAACTGCTTCTGGTTTTGATTTCAGTGATCATATTTTCCAAATTATAAAGCATATCCGGTTGTACTGAAACAAAATTGCCTTTGCCAGACTGTGAATTAATTAGGTTAAGCGCTTTTAAACCACTCAAGGCTTCACGGACCGTGGGTCGACTCGCCCCGAATTTTGTCGCCAAAATTGCTTCAGAAGGTAGACATTCCCCGGTTCTTATTTCATTTTTGTAAATCATCTCAATCAATTGTTCCATTATTTTCGTTGATACTCTTGTTTGTTCAATCGGTTTAAACTTATACTCAACCATGAAACCCGCCCCTTATCAACAGAGTCAAAAAGTTTAAAAGCAAAGCTGTCTTACAGCTTTACTTTTATTAATTCTCCACCTTCAGCAAAACACCTTCTTTTTTTCTATAATTTCCTTTATCATCCTATCACCCAAATAATAACGGGGAATAGCAGATTTTTTAGTCTCTCCCTATTCCCCAGTTCTCGTAAATGCTTAATATCCATTTGCTTAGCGGCTTCTTTAGCTGCAAGATTTAGCCTGTCCAGCAGTTCCTTCGTCTTATATCGATAAAGAAACTGCGCCACCGAGGATTGAAAAATATCTAAATGAATCCTTAAGTTCCAAAGGTTATCATGTAAAATATGCGCCAAGGTTGTCACGAAAACTTTTAGCTGCAAGAAGTGGCTTAGGAATTTATGGCAGAAATAACATCTGTTATGTAGAAGGTATGGGCAATTTTCTAATTCTGGCACTTACTTTTCTGACATTCCGTGCATGGAAGTAACTTGGCATGAAAATCGCCAAATGGATTTATGTGAAAATTGCGGCTATAGGCCGGTTTGAAGTGATCTTAAACGAAGACAAAACCAAAAATGCTAACCCGCTTGATACAATCGGTTATATACCTCCTGAGTCTCCTCACTGGGGTCTAAACCAAGCTCATTCTTAAGGAGTAACGTTAAAGATCGGTATTGTTCACGCACAGCATTTCGATTCCCGAGGCCTGCATAAGCGGTCATCAGTAACCGGTGAATTTCTTCGAATAAGGGATCTAAGCCCCCCAGTAGTACCAAATGGCTGATCGCGTGGTTATAATCCTTTCTTTCAAGATAATAACGCGCTAGCCGTAACCTGGCCTCGAAGTAAAGATTCTTCAAGTATTCCCGGTTCGGAAGCAGCCAAACATAATCAAGTTCTTGTAAATAATCACCAGCATATAGGGCTATCGCTCGTTCCAAAAAATCAGCGGTTTTTTCCGGGGGAGTCTCATCATTAAATCCAGCCGCCACTAGTTCTTGGAATTGAATCTGGTCGGTGGTAAACATTTTGGTAGCCAATTCATAATGTTTGTTTTGGTAAATGATCAAGTCAGGATAACCGTTTTTTTCTAAAATTTGACGCAGGTAATATAAACTGGTATGAAAGAGGCCTTGCGATTTTTCAAATTCATAATCAGGCCAGAGTTCTTCAAGGATCACTTCTTTGGAGACCGGATTTCTTTGGTGAACTAAAAATGCCAATAAATCACGGGTTTTAACCGTGCGCCAATTAATTGATGCTATTTCCGCTCCTCCGGTAAATATGCGTAACGGTCCTAGGGTTTTTAATTCTAGAATACTACTAATCGTTTTCAACTGAAGTTCGGAGGTGACTGGATCAAACCTTTCTAAAGCTTCTCCTGCCAATTGGCGCACGGTCGGATCGGGATCTTTGGTTAATACTTTCAGCATGGAAACTGTATTTTCAGTCCCGATCTCACTCAAAGGGGTTATAACCCGGCAGCGAACCACTGGATTTTGATGTTGAACCAGGTTACCCAGGAGAGATATCGCCCGTTTTCTCAAACGGACTAAAATGCGTTGAATGAAATAAACTTCAATCCCGTTTTCTATTCCGTAGCGGAGCATGACCTGATACTCAGGAATGGCTAAAAAGGGGCGAATAAAATTTTTATGAGCGGCTAGACTCAATAATTTACAGGATAATTCTCCTGCTTGCTCCAGGTTACCTGTTTTAAAATTAAGTACGGCTAAAGTGGCATAACC
>JAEZJQ010000111.1 GCA_023436305.1 Bacillota bacterium | reverse complement strand
CCGGTTCCCGCAACTGAACAAGTCCCTAATAAAGTGCCGGAAGTACTATCAAGCCTGATCTCAATACTACCACCGCTGGTGTTGCTGGCTACTCTAGCCTGGAAACTTGCCGCGCCGCCTTGGAAATCGATATTGTTGTATACAGCATAATCCCCATTCTCAATGTAACCGATGTTTTGTCCACCTTCGCCGCAGCTTTCAGTTTGGATGCCCGACTGGGTGTCGAAACTTTCCGCTTCGATCTGTGAAAAGGCCGATCGCGGGCTGGGAGTTGGAGTAGGGACCGGGGTGGGGGTCGGGGTTCCAACCGGCGTCGGTGTCAATGTCGTCAACAGGGGTAGACCATTTTTGGTGCAAGTAACCAATTTCATTGTACCATCGGTATTATAATACAACTGGTCCAAGCAGGCATTTCGTTTATAAGTTGTATCTATACGTTGCTGTATGGCTACATACCGGTTATGATAAGCAATATACCAGTTATCTCTGAATTTAAAGATGCTATGGTGATTGTTATTGCCACTGTTATCTGGCGGGTTAGGCAAGACTGTCCCTTTATGCACATACCCGGACATTGGGCTACTGCTCACCATGTATTCAATGGTTGCAGCGCCTTGAGAGAAATCTGAGGAATAAGAAAAATAATATTTGCCGTTGTATTTGTGGATCCATGAATCTTCAAAAAATCGTGGGGCGTTAATTGTTACCGCGGTTCCAACCGTGCTAATCATGTCACTCCCGATTTCAATTGCCCTGGAATTCCCCGGCCCGCCTCCGCCAAAAAACATGTAAACCCGTCCGTCGTCATCTACAAGAACGCCGGGGTCAAAGCAATATGTTACATTGCAATTCGGCATTGACGGGGTAATTAAAGCACTTCCCTTTGCATCCTTAAAGGGACCTGTCGGACTCGTGCTTTTCGCGACTCCAATACCGCCACCACCATTACCAAAGTACATCCAAAAATACCCATTACGATATACTACTGCCGGCGCCCAACTATTGTAGGCCCAAGAAGCGTCACGAGGCACATCAAAAACCGGCCCATGATTCGTCCAGTTTTTTAAGTCCGTTGTTGAATGACAGGTAACTTGATGCATTGAATAAGAGCCATTATTGTTATCATCATTCGACCAGTAGGAATAAAGTACCCCGTTATACTCAAGACATGACGGATCAGCCGAGTACGTTACCGTTTTTAAAAGCGGGTAATCGGCATAACAAACGGAACTGATAATCAAACCAAGACATAGGACTGTGATCAATAACAAACTTTTTATTGTTTTAGACATTTTCCTTTCTCCTTTCAATAATTAGTTATTTTACCGTAATGCGGGAATCGTCCGGTCAACCCATTATGCTTTAGCAAAAGTTAAGTTGCCGTCTGTTTTCATGATGGTTGTATCAAGGCGGTACCCATAGTGACAAAAGTGCCGGTAACATAGTTTTCCCCCCTTTCTCAACATTTACATATTTTATCAATAAGAGAAAAAACACCTCTTCCATATGATGTAGTGATTTTTTGACAAACCCACTCTACCAAACAAAGAGGTGTTTTTATTTTTAGCGCATTTGTCAACCTTTTTTTACCAATGAATCACCTTATCCCGATTAATTCCAAGGAATGGTAGCTTTAAAAACTGCATCAAAATTACTCTTATCGCAGTTGACGATACCTGTACCAACAAATTCGGGAACTGATTTTCCATTGATCAGATCAACCATGGAGCGAACCGACTTATCACCCATGGAAGTAAAATCTTGACCGACCAGGGCATTGGCTATGCCATCTTTCATGTGTAACAAAACAGGATAGAAAGTATCCATGGAAACTAAAATTCCGCCTTTTTTAACCCAGGCTTTCATATTCGGCATGGAACCGGGAGCTGAGAAGAAGGGCCATCCGCCAACCACAAAGAAGGTTTTTAATTTTGGATTGGCCTTAATATATTGTTCCATTAATTCGACACCCCGATTGGTGTCATCATCGCAAGCCATGGTGGTGGTATAATTCATCTTAATTTTTGCGGCGGCAACGACTTCTTTAAAACCTTTAATCCGGTCATTAAGATTGGGGGCGCCTAAACCACCGGTAAGAAGAGCGCAAGTAATCGTGCCGGACAGTTTACGGGCCTTTACTAATTTAACCATCGCGGCGCCACAAGCTTTACCGGCATTGTAGTTGTCGGTTCCACAATAAAAAGCTCTTTTACTATCTTTTGAATCCGAATCAAAACAGGCGACTTTAATACCGGCAGCGGTAGCCCGGTCGATAACATCTTTCAATGCCCCGGCATCATTACAACTAATAATCATTCCGTCGACTTTCTTTTGAATTAAACCCTCGATAACGGTTACTTGGCCGGCGGCATCCGCTTGATTGGAACCGGTCCAGATAAATTGCACGCCAAGCTCTTTGGCCGCTTTCTCGCCACCCACCTTGGAATCCAGGAATACCGGGTTGTCAAGGGATTTAGGAATCATAGCAATCGTAATATCTTTGGCTTGAAGCGTAGTAAAACTAAATGAACTCACTACTAACATCAAAACAAACATTAAGATTAAATGCTTTTTCATTCTCAAATCTCCCCCTGATTTTTAATATTTAAAACAATACCTGGGCCTTAAAATTTTTAAGTTAACCCACCTCCTTACTTAATTTCTTTTGTTGGTACTCCAGTCTAAACCGGTCAAATCCTATGCTGATAATAATTACCGCGCCTATCGCGGTTTGAACCCAGTAAGGACTGACATTTAAGAGTACCAAGCCATTTCGAATGACTCCCATGATTGCCGCGCCGAGGATCGTACCTAAGACAGTTCCGGAGCCGCCGTTAGAACTAGCGCCACCAATATACACCGCGGCAATAACATCCAACTCATAACCATTCGCTAAAGTCGACTGCGCTACTCCTAGGCGGGCTGCGCAAACAATACCTCCGATTGCCGCCAATGCTCCGGTCAGCATGTATACAATTATTTTCAGTTTTGAAACATTAATACCCGAGACTTTTGCGGCCTCTTCATTACCGCCTAAGGCATAAATCCGCCGGCCGAGGACAGTCCGGCCTAAAAAAATCGCGAAAATAATCCCGATGACAACCATATAAATTACCGGATAGGGAACCGGACCCCAGTAACCCTGGCCAAGTTTAGCGAATAACGGGGGGACTGGAACCGTATACCCTTGAGTAATCGCATAAACCAAACCGCGGCCAACACTCAATGTACCCAAAGTGGCGATAAAAGGTGACAGTTTAAATTTCGCGATAAGTATGGCATTAAGCAATCCTAAAAGTGTTCCGCCCATTATCCCGAATATGATTGCCCAGTGAATCGGAATATTGAGTTCGTGCATTAAAAAACCGGTAAGAACGGCGCCCATTCCCATAATAGATCCAACCGACAGATCGATACCGCCGGTGATAATAACCAATAACTCGCCGATAGCGGTGATTGCGATGTAAGAAAACTGGCGGGCTACCGAGAATACATTGTCTGAAGTCGGGAAAGTAGTTGGACAGGTAATCCAAAGGATTCCCGAAAGAACAACTAAAATCATAAAGATGCCGAAAACTTGCTGCTTGACAACCTGCCGGAATTGAGCGACCGTTAAATCCATCAGAACCTTCCCAAAAGGTTGCTTGGATTCCGGCTTTTCTAATTCTAACTTGGAAACATCATTTTGCCCCATTTACGACTGGCCTCCCTTTTTTAAGCAATTTTGTCATTAACTAATCGCTAATGTAAGAATTTTTTCTTGAGTGGCTTCGCCACGGTTCAATTCACCGGTAACCCGGCCTTCATGCATTACTAGAATCCGGTCGCTCATGCCCATAACTTCCGGCAATTCCGAACTGATCATGATAATGGCCACACCTTGACCTGCTAAATCCGACATAATCCGGTGGATTTCCGCTTTCGCACCGACGTCAATCCCGCGGGTCGGTTCATCGAGGATTAAGATTTTGGGTTGATTTGCCAACCATTTCGCCAATACCACTTTTTGCTGATTACCGCCGCTTAATGTAGCGACTTTGGTTTCCATGGAAGGAGTTTTAATTCTTAATAATTGAATGAACCGGTTAACGATGGAACGTTCCGCTTTATTTTTGATGAAGCCCCACTTTTGAATCTGTTTTAAAGTTACCAAAGTGCTATTTTCGCGGACCGACATTCCGGTGACCAGGCCTTGACCGCGTCTATCTTCAGTTACAAAGGCGATTCCAAGCCGGATTGCTTTTCCGGGAGATTTGATCGATACCACCTGATTTTCAATCATAATTTTACCGGATGTTCGAGGATCAAGCCCAAAAATTGCCCGAATCAACTCAGTACGCCCCGCTCCCACCAAACCGGCGAGTCCCAGGATTTCTCCCCGTTTAAGCGAAAAACTGATATTGGATAAAAATCCGGCGGTTGAGAGATTTTCAACGGAGAAGACCGTCGAACCAATCTCCACTTTGCTTTTGACAAAAATATTTTTTAACTCTCGGCCCACCATCATTTGAATAATCAATTCTTCGGACATCTCATGGCGTTCCAACTCGCCGGCGTTCATGCCGTCCCGTAAGACTTGAACCCTGTCGGCAATTTCAAAAATCTCATTAATCCGGTGACTGATATAGATTACCGATACTCCTTGCGATTTCAAATCGCGGATAATTTTGAACAACAATTGAGTTTCATGCTCAGTTAATGATGAAGTGGGTTCATCCATGATGATTAATTTCGCTTTAAGGGATAGCGCTTTGGCAACTTCCACCATCTGGCGCTGGGAAACCGGTAAGTTTTGAACCAAGGTTTTGGGATCACAGCTTAACCCAACTTGTTTCATTAACTGTTGGGCTTTTTGATACGTACTTTGATAGTCGACAAAAGCGCCGAAAGACCGGTTTTCGTCTCCCATAAAGATATTTTCCGCCACGCTTAAATTCGGCAGAAGATTTAGTTCTTGGAAAATAGTGCTTATACCAATTTTGTGCGCATGATACGGTGAAGAAATCTCAACTTTTTTTCCGTTGAATATGATCTGTCCGCGATCTTTATCAATTACCCCGGCTAAAATTTTTATTAAGGTTGACTTACCGGCGCCGTTCTCGCCCATCAAAGCTATTACTTCGCCGGCTTTGACCGTCAGGTTAACATTGTTTAAGGCAATTACACCCGGAAATTGTTTACAGATACCAGTCATTTCTAAAATATTCGTCATTAGCACAACCTCCCATCTAAGAGTATAAAAAATATTGATGGCCAATTAAATAGAATATTTTTTTTAATACTAGATTATTTTTTTTACGCGTAACCTATGAGGGAAAATTGCTGTCCTAAATTAAATCATTATACTGCTAAGTTTTAAAATAGGGTTTGTCACAACTATACTAATAAAGCTTAAACAGCCGTCTCGACTATTTAAGCTTTATTATATTAATTGAAGTCAATCCAGCGGATATTTCACCGCCGGATCGGCTAATAACTTTCAGTTTCTCCCTCTTCTATCAGTAATCATTCAAATGCTTTGTTTACGGCTCCGTCCCCCATTGCAGCGCCCCGGAAACATAGCCGGTCACTTTGGTCCAGTCAACGTAACTTGATGCCGAAGAGTTAAAACTGTAATCGTTGCTTTGGGTATAATTCGACCAGTCGTTCTTGGCGCACCGGCATTGCACTTGGATGATGGCTCCGGGGTTCAGACTGCCCGCGCCGCTGGTAAATCCGGTTTCCACATAGGTATCGGCGCCGGTCTTCGCCGTTCCCAGCTTCACGAAAGTCCCGGTAACGTTACTGTTGCCTACCGGCGAATAATCGCAATAAAAGTTCTGCGCCTGGGTTCCGTCTTGGGTATACCAGTACCGAATCTTGACATTGGACAAAGCTACGGGGCTGTTGCCGGTATTGACCAACTGGAAGTTCAAATAAAGCTGGTTAGAAGGATCGGTTTTACTTTGATTAAAGAATTGCACCTTAAGGGCTCCCGGCGGCGGTGCTGTCGGTGTCGGCGTAACCGGCGGCAGAGTTGGCGTCACCGTGGGAGACGTTGTCCGGGTCGGCGTCACGGTCCGAACCGGAGTCGCAGTCGGAGTCTCAGTCCGAACCGGAGTAGGCGTCACCATGGGTGACGATGTCGGCGTTGGTGTTACGGTTGGGGTGACGGTAGGGGTTGGCACAGGTGTTGATATACTACTGGCAAATGCGGCCATAAACACGAGAACGGAATTCCAACCAATCGTGTGCTCATTTGTGGTCCATTCACAGGTGCTATCCATAAAGCATTTGGCGGCGAACATCGATAAGCCCGCGCCTTGATATTTATTGGCGCCTCCCGCCATAAACCCATTGGGTACCCCCGCTAATCCGTCTTCGCTGAACGAAGAATATACGTTTTTAACACTATCATCGCCTTCATTCGATACAAAGGACTTTCTCATGGGATTGGCGCCCAGAATATAGTTCAATGCGGAAAGCCCCATATTTTTAATGTCATCCGAATTTGTTCCAAGAATTGTTGAACCAGTCAAAGCTTCCATGGGAATATTGAGGATTACGTCGTTACTGCCCCAGTAATAATTACCGTTCATAATTACATTACCCCAGGGACTGCTTTTATAGCGATCGACTTTGTTGTTGGTCCATTTGATAAACTTATCTCTGTACCAGCTCTCTACATCGCTGTTGCGGTTACCAGCTTTCATATAGCAGAAAAATGCAGTGTTCCAGTCCCAGACCATATCTCCGGTCGTGCTGTCAAGAGCGCTTCCAGCATTCGTATAATTTGATGTAACGTAGTTATTGTACTTTGAATCGCCGGCAGCTCTGTACAAAGATGCGGCAGCCCAAAATCTGGCGACCGAATCGGAGTCCGAAGCATACGGTGTGTCCGGAGCTTTAATATTATTGGGATTCTGTTCAAGATACATCCATGCGTTCTTCGCGGCATTTAAACACTTTTGAGCAAACGCCGCATCATATTTGGCGTATATTATTGAAGCTTGAGCTAAAACTGCAGCTGCATGTGCGGTATCATTGGTCGGCTTTATATTTGCGGTAACGTCGTCGGTATCCCTGATAAGCCGGGTAGTACCGTCATCCGCGGTAGCGACTCGTGTGTAAAAACCGCCGCTTCCGGTATCCTGCATTTTCAGCATCCATTCAAGCTCCCATCTCGCCTCATCAAGTATATCGGGCACGTCGTTTCCGCTTTCGGGAATATTATTCTGATTATCGAAAAATGCCCCCGGGTACAACTCATAAGCCCAGAATAGATTCGATACTGATGCCGCTCCAGTAGTAATATATTTTCCGGTATCCCCAGCATCATACCATCCTTTTGATACGTCGATTGTACTCGTACTCGACGGATTAGATTTAAGGGCAGCGGTGAAATCATCGGGTGTTTTATCTACCCTCGGGTAATTCCCACAATATGGAGACACAAGGTCGATATTGGCGCGTTGATAATAAAAGTATCTTGACGCATCAACCACTAGCGGCTTAAAAACGTCATCTCCTATCTTAAACTTGGGAGAGTTGGTTATGCCGCTTGCATTAACTGTTATGTAATAATCACCCGGTTGTTTAAGGTCGGTAAATACGGCTTTAAAAACCCTTTCTCCGGAATCATTGGCGTCATAATCAGCCACGAGAACTAGTTGTCCGCTATATGCAACCGAGTTGTCGGAAACCTTCTTCACCTGAAATTGGGTCCCGGCGGTAGCGCTAAAATCATCCTCAAATCCGGAAACCCAAGCATATTTCACGGAAGATACGCTAAATCCCAACTGATTTACTTTAATGGCCGGAAATGCATTTTCTTTATCGGGAGAAGTTAGTTTAAGTTGATTTATCCAAACACAAAATGGATTCGAAGTTACTAAGCCGATAGTGAGAGCCTTTGCTTCGTATGCATTCATATCGAGCGATTGAGCTAAAATATCTTTTAAGGGGATCTTGACGTGTTGCCACCCAGTAGTGACCGTACAGTAATTCGTTATCGGTACTGTTGTGGTATGCTCGACACCCGATGCACGCTCGGTCAAATGATCAGTTGCGCCGATTGTAAACTGTTCCCCGCCGTTTTTACCTTTCACATTAAATTCCAGGTATCCGTTCGGAACATACCGGCTTACATCATGGTTGGCCCAACCAGCCAAACAAATTACGTCCGACATCCACGATGTAAGCTGCGTTTGAAGATTGAATCTCAAAGACGGTAAATTGTCATATGTTACATTGGTATCAACCGGCAAATTGCCGTTTACAGTTTCCAATTCACCATTCCCGGACCCGGACCACCCACTGATCGAGTCTTTGAACACATAAAAGTCCGGAAGGTTCCGCCACCCCGCGGAAGCCTGTGCATGGACTACCATCATGGTTCCGAATCCGATATTGAATATCGCCACGCTGAACAAAACAGTCAAAACTGATAAAAATAGCCAAAAACGTTTTCTCATTTTCACATTAAAAACCTCCCTCTTTTTTGTTTCATTTTGGTGTAAGTAAGTAATTGACGGTTAAGCAACGAACTTTTTTTGCTTCTCCACTGCCGGTGTTTCCATTCTCACCTCCTTTCGACACGCCTAAATTGCGGATGATGGCCAAGATCTAATCATTGACCCGCATCATTGTTCGTATAAATTCAATAATTGACCGTACAAGTTAACACGTTGAAAAAGGAGTAACCTTCCGCATAGGTAAACGCTTGTAATATGTAAAAAACCAATCGAGTTTGATTTATCCAATTAAATCCTTGTTTTCGCACGAAAAATCTTTAATTCATTATAAAACTTAAGATCAACTAGAAACAATTGTCAAATCAACTTTTTATTGTACAATCCAATTGTAAATATAAGAGAATGATAATCACCCTTCAAATCCGCCAATCAACGGATGACTATCAAAACTTTTTTTGATATGATGAATCGTAAGAGCGGTTTCCGCAAATTTAATCATTTGTCATGGGAGGTTCTTTGATGAACCAGCGATTTTCATTTGGGCGCGCACCCGCATGGAATCCTTACATCATTGATGGTAATGTTCTCAATGAACAACATGATTTCTTTCCAGCGGGTTATGAATTCTTTCAAAGAAAAGTCCGATTTTATGAAATCCAATTCATCACTGGTGAAAAAGCCGGAAAACTAATTATTGACGGGCAGCATTATAAACCCCGGAAAGGCGATCTGTTTTTTCGGAAACCGGGCATGAAATTGCAAGGAGTTTCCGGTTTTTATTCGTATAATGTTTGCTTTGATCCGGTATATGATGAGTCACGGCAACATTGTTATCACAGCAATATTCCTTTTTGGGCATCGGATGAAAATACCATGCTGCCTGACGGCGGTTATTTTGATGATCTGCCGATAAAGTATAATACAAACCGTTTCAATGAACTTGAACCGCTCTTTTCCGGCATCATTCAGGCATTTTCCGATGACCGGCAGACCAATCAACCCCGAATGAAGGGTGCGCTATTACTTATCCTGAAAATCATTTTTGAGGAATTGGATGACACGCGCGCCCGCGCCAACCCATCCATGGCCCTGGAGAATCAGACTGCAAAGCAATATTATGAAAGGATCATGGTTAGTAAACAATTTATTGACCAACATCTGGACCATAAGCTTTCCCTGGATACCTTAGCTCATGGGTTCGGTTCCAGTCCGGGCTTTTTCAGCAGGATTTTTAAGAAAATCATCGGAATAACACCCTTTGAATACATCATCGAAAGCCGCCTGATACTTGCCCGTCACCTGCTCACCACCTCTGGGATGAGCATCGAACAAGTCGCTTCCGCCTGTGGATTTGACAATATCTCTTATTTTTACCGGATATTCAAACGCCGTTTTCAAATCACTCCGGCCTTGCTCAGTGAAGGTTATCGCCGGCATGCGGAAGAAAGCGATGAAGAAAAGGCGGAGAGCAATCCCGACGCTCCAGATAATTTTTCCGGGGAAGGGGACCTTCCAGCAGACTGTTATCCCCCTGGAAAGATGCCGGATAATGAACCAAATTTTCTCTCCGGTTATCCGTACATCATTGATTACACTTACAACAACCAACCAAATTTTATGTTCCCGGTGGGAGTGAAGATGGTTCCCCGGATGGTACGTTTTTATGAAATCGAACTCATTATCGGCGGAGCTGGTAAGGAGATCACGGATGGTAAGCATTTTAATGCATCGCGCGGCGATATCTTTTTTCGAAAACCGGGGATGGTCTGCCAAGGGATCAGCGGTTATTATTTTTATGAGATCGCGTTTGATCCAGTATTTAATGAGTCCCGCCGGTATTGCTACGATAGTCCCATTACTTTCTATTTGTCGGATCATGCGACCATCCTCCCCAATAAAGATTTCTTCCCGCACTTTCCTTACAAATATCGCACCAACCGGCTTTCCAAATTGGAACCGCTATTTAGAAGCATCGTCCAATCTTTCCCCAAACGCAAGGATGATTTGCCACTCTACATCCGGACCAATTTGTTAAAAATACTGAACATGGTCCATGAAGAATTGAATACCACCCGGACGGTGACTTTTGAAGACGAGACTGTCAAACATAACTATGAAAAGATCATGATTTGCAAACAGTTGATTGACGACCATCCGGATCAAAAGTTTTCCCTGGAGATGCTGGCCGAGGTAAGCGGGCTTTCCCAGAATTTTTTTAGTAAAATTTTTAAACAAATCATTGGCAGTTCGCCCTTGGAATACATCACGGAAACCCGGATTCAACTTGCGAAAAGCCTTCTCGCTACAAGCGTTCTAAGTATCCAGGAAATATCCTCCCGCACCGGATTTGATGATGTTACTTACTTTTACCGGATATTCAAACGCCACACTAATATGACCCCGAATGCCTTCCGGCACCGATTTGCAGTATCATCAACGAAATAGGCGGCAACCACAACCGCACCTAAAAGTGTCGCCCCGATCTCCCTTCGGTATTTTCCATAGATTATCTTCCTTCGGTACTTTGGCGCCCATACCGCATGGTATCTACAATTCCTCCTTGTTTGTTCTAAACTATCATCCGTTCTATCGCTCTCCTTTGCTTGTGCTCGAAGACAGTATCAGCTTCAAGTTTAAGCAAAGGACAGCCACTTTGTTACTACTTATAAGCTCCGCCTTCTTTGAAATCCCCGCATAGCGGGGGGGTTTCAAATGCATAAAAAAAGATCGGCTGTTTGTTCCAACCGATCTTTTTAACTCATAATTGCTGCGCGCGGGTACGCACAAACTTATAATTCATAACTGCCGTCTCGTCCTGCTTCACTTACTGGACCTGGCACGCCACTCCATTCAAAGTGAATCCGGCGGGTTCGGCATTCGTGCCGCTGTAGTTTAAGTTAAAACCGAAGTTCACGCTTCCGCCGTTCGCCGGAATACCAGCGTTATATCCGGCGTCTTTCACCGTCACCGAAGCCCCGTTTTGAGTGCAAGCGCCGCTCCAGGCATTGGTGATGGTTTGGTTGCCGGGGAACGTAAAGGCTAAAGTCCAGCCATTCACCGCTACCCCGGTATTATTGATGATTTTCACATCAACCGTGGCGCCGCTACCCCAGTCATTCTGAACCGTATAAATGACTACAATATTACCAGTACCCGGTGTCGGAGTCGGCGTAATCACTGATGTCGGGGTAGGCGTCACCGTAGGTGTCGTTGTCACCACGGGTGTTGTCGTCACCGCAGGCGTTGTCGTCACCACAGGGGTCGCCGTTACCACGGGCGTTGGGGTAAGAACCGGTGTTGGCGTTACACTTCCTCTGAAAAATTGGAACCAGTTAATATTAAATAAGTATCCGCTTCCGCCGGTAAATTTTAGATATAAGTTATGCGTTCCGCTTACCCCGCCAACATCGCAAGTGCTAGTGGTCCAAGTCTGCCAGCCGCCGGTTCCGGCGACTGAACAAGTCCCTATTAAAGTGCCGGTAATACTGTCAAGCCTGATCTCAATATTGCCGCCACCTGTGCTGCTCGCTACTCTAGCCTGAAAGCTTGCCGCGCCGCCTTCGAAATCGATATTGTTAAAAACAACATAATCCTCATTCTCAATATATCCGATATTCTGCCCGCCTTCACCACAGCTTTCAGTTTGGATTCCCGATTGGGTGTTGTAACTCTCCGCTTCGATCTGTGAAAAGGCCGTTCGCGGACCAGGAGTCGGGGTAGGGGGCACGACAGTTCCGGTCACTCTCAACAGGGCCGCCGATTCACCCAACTTAGTACCTTGTGAATTCACTACACACAACTTGTATGTCCCAGCAATATACGGAACGGTAATCGATGTCGCATCTCCCGCAGCTTTAGTCATATTAACTCCCTCAACAAAATTCGTTGTTCCGGAAGGGGCAAACCATACCGTATTTGAAGAATTCCCGCTGCTCCTTATATTTACGGTAGTCCCGGCTGTTATTGCGCAACTTGCCGGAAATACATAATCTTGCGTTGAAAGCAAACTACCCGGTATAACGCTCCGGTATGCCTCCTGAATTCCCGAATTCAAACAGGTATTATACTGTGTCACTGGCCATACATTATCCGAAACCGCAACCGGCGGGTCAATTGTACTGTTTGGAGGGTTGACACCCATTTTACATACTGTCGCATACGTCCTTAGGATGGTCAGGTCGTGCTTTTGTCCATAATCCTCACAGTTAATCGTATACGTTACCTGCGGACTAATATCAAGCACATTATCATTTTCAATTATATAGGCAGTTCCTTCATCGTTGTGCAAACCATAAGTAGGCCCCGTGGTGTTCGGAGGAACCCCGCGGACATAGTTCTGATTAATGTTCGTCCCCGGCATTTGACCGATTGTATATATTCCTCCGCTATCATGAAGCCTGGTTAAGGGATTAATAATCCGGTTATAACTTATGGTGTTGTTCTTACAGGTCGTTGAGTCTAGGAAATTACACCATCCCCATCCCAAATGGATACCATTATAGGCTGTCGATTGAACTTGGTTATACGTTATTTTGATGGTATCGACAAAGTATGCCGTTATAGCGGCGCATCCCCCAAACCCGGGAGCGGTGCTTATGTTGTACAACATATTATTGGAGATTGTATTATTCTTACAAACACCTTCTACGCCGGGAGCATATTTTGCATGATTTCCACCATCTCCGATATAAACATGCTGCGGATGGCCCACCGTTATGCCACTTGATGTGATGTCAGTTATATAGTTGCCGGTGATATTCGAATTTATGACATCGTTTGTCATGGAAATTCCGTCGCTACCGCTGTGCTTTACTATATTGCTTATAAAATTGATCGAATCGCTGCTGGTTACGTTGATCATTCCCGGTAATGTATCAACAAGATCATACTTGGTGTTGTGCCAATTGTCGTTATAAAAAGCTATAAATGCTTGTGCAGCCTGGCATGTTGATTTACCGTAAGAACCTCCGACATTGACAAGGCTAAAATCCGTATTTGCAAAGGTAATACCCTGGAAGGTTATATTCTTGACCCTATTTGTGGTTGAGGTCCCGGCGATGCTGATCAGCTTCTCCACGACAGGAGCCTCAACATCGGCAGTGGCCATATTCTCACCTGAGCGGATATAATAATAAAGCGTTTTGGTGGTCTTGTCAAAATAGAATTGTCCTGGAGAGTTTAAGAATTCGAAGGCATTATAAATCGTATGGGTACCGGAAGAGGTAAAGGCCGCCCCCCAACCCGGTGTCTGGGCTATTACCCCATAAGGCTGCTGCAAAAGAAGCGTTCTATAATTACCGTTTGTGATGACATCCCTGGTACAAACTATATTCTCGTTCCAGGTAGTACCGTTGACTATCTCCAGATCATTTTTGTTGCTGGCAATGTTTGGTACATCGCCTGAGTTATAATTCACCCCATCACTCTTACTGCCGCTTGTCCAAGCCCAAGCTGCCTGTCCCGCGGTTACGGAATAAGTCCCATACCCTCCTCTGGCTGTGACGGTTTTGCCGGCCATCAAAGCCCTCTGGTCATTTACATAGAGGTTTCTCAATTTGGTCGAGCGGTTCAAGGTAGCCTTATATATATTGCCACTATGTTGAGTCCATCCGGTAACTTTGGTGGCGCCATTCAGGACTGGGGTTTCCCCCGGATAGGCCTGATAATATACTCTATATCCGTTGGTTCCTGAGTCTTGCGGACTAAAAGTAATGGTACTGGTAATGTTATATGTGCCGCCACGCAGGTAAACATAAATATCCCCGGACATGTTGGTGTTAATTGTACGTACAACATCACGCGCCTTTGTAATTGTTTGAAAGGGCGACTCCATAGTTCCCGGATTGCTATCGCTGCCTGTGGGTGATACATAATAGGCCGCCTGAGTCGCCGCCGTTGCTGTAGGCATGAATAATAGATTGGTCGCGAAAACGGATACCATGAACAGCAAAGTTGCCAGCCATATCAGGTGCTTTTTAATCAACGTTCTTCTTAACATAATTTACCTCCTCAATGAATAAGTTTTTCACGTCCCGCTAACAAATTTGATTCATTATCTTTGAAACATCACCTCCGGTATAAGTTGCTATTCCATCAATACCAGCCTGTCTTTTTCAATGGTATAATTTTCATATTTTAAAACTACATCCCTTCTTGCTTGCGCGACAACCTTGAGGTTTGGATTCCGCATTTCCAATAATGGCGAGTCCCCCATTCAAAGGATCCAATTCTTAACTTGTACGTACAAATACACTCAAAAAAGTTAACCATTTTTCATTTTATTGTAACAATCATGTTTCCATACTTCCAGTGTTCAAATTTTTTCTGATATTGATACTTAAATTTTTACTATTCGATTGTTTTAGTCAAACTCGATGGTAAAATACGCATGGTTCATTGGAAGTAACCGAATAAACCTTCATTGTAATTATTTATCGGCTTTTGGAACATTTTTATTACCCGGCTTTTTTTAGTTAAATTGTTTTAACTTGTCGTTATCATCCGAAGGTACGGTGCAGGTTTTCCGTACCGGCGATGCCGCCGTCCGGGTGTCCGCCGCCGGAAATGACAAAATCATAAATTCCGAGCGCAAAATCTGCCTGGGAAGGTGCTTTTATTTAATACCATTACGTCAAGAACACGCCCTACTGGGGGTCTATTATCCTTTTCATAGGGAGGGTTTAAATTATCAATATGAATACTTCCGACGCACTCAAACCCAACAATTCTTACCTTTACGTATATTTTCTGACTTGTTTGGCTCATCAAAAATATTCTGTTGCATAAGCTCTACAACTCTTTTTAATTCGTTTTGATTTATTTGTTTGGGGTTTTTATTTATTTTTTTATGATAAGCCCGTGCTAACATTCGCCGTACAATCGGTTTTTTGTTAGGAGATACCTGCTCTAAATAATTTTCCCAAATTGAAACTGTTTTCTCAAGCTAAAGCCCCCTGTTACTTTGTTTCGCAGGAGGCTCATTTTTTTATTGTCTGGTGAATTCATTGCGCCCAAAACTTATTGCCAATCAATGGGAATTGATACCTCCATTACGGCGCCTCCGGCAATTTTCCTGATGGAACCTCTGACACCGCTACTCTTGCTGATTCCTGACCATTTCAAATGATAAGTGGCGCGCGCGCGAATCATCTTTTGAAAAAGAGTCTTCCTTGTTATTTTTCCAATCAATAAATACGTCCACTGAATCTTTGGTTACCTTGGGATCATTCACATTGATCCACAAATAAATATTTTTTTGGTCATAGAAGGATTTAAAACCTCCCACCGGTTGACCGGACCGGCTGGCCAGGTTTTCCTTTTTAAGGATATCCCAGGGAAGTCCTGTTTTTGAGGCAAAGACCGGCATGAGATCCGCTGCTTCATAAGTTTTGATATAAACCGGGAGCTTCGAAGCATCCACCACACCCCAATAGGCGTATTTTTCTTTGAACCTCTTGTCAAACAATAGTGGCGCATCTATCCTTCCTCTTGAGAGCCAGGACATATCATCCTTGAGTCCCCAAAATGTTACACCGGCGAGAACGTTTTTATATTTTTTAAGCATTTCCATGAGTTGCTGATACCGGTAACCCTGCTCAATTAAAACTTCTTTGGATATCCCCGTTGGATTTCCACTATTGAATACGGACACATCGAGTTCGGTAATTTCAACCAGGCCTAGTTTGGAAAACTGTTTCACAGTATCTTCAATATTTTTAACCGGAGGTTGGTTTAATGATATATGTCCCTGGCTACCGATACCATCAACGGGAACACCTTTATCCTTAAGGCCTTTGACCATATCATATATAGCTTGCCGCTTAATTGGATTTTCGGTATCAAAGTCATTGTAAAACAGTTTTGCCGCAGGATCCGCTTCATGGGCAAACTTAAAAGCAAGTTCCAAATATTCGGGTCCGATGATCTCAAGCCATTTTGTATTTCTTAAATTTTGAGGTTGGGTTGTATCAATTGCCTCATTAACAACATCCCAGCATTGAATCTTACCTTTGTACCTGCCGACAACCGTGGATATATATTTTTTCATTCTCTGAATCAAAACTTCCTTGGAAACTTGTTTGGCGGGATTGGTTGAATCCTTGAAAATCCAATCCGGTTGTTCAATATGCCAAATAAGACAATGGCCCCTCAATCTCATATGGTTTGCAGTAATAAAATCCACATATTTATCAGCATTCGTAAAGTTAAAGTTGTCTTCACTTATCCAGATCGGTCCAAGTTTCATTTCCCATTCAGCCGTAACGCTATTAAAATGTTTCTTAATCATCTCTCTCATGTTGGCATCATCCAAAGCCGAACTTGGAATAGCAACCCCGATGGGAAAGTAGTCTTTATAGGTTTCGCAAAGAGCCAGCCCATTGACTTTAAAATCAAGCTTTTTAATCGCCGCTTCGATTAATACCCGGTTCGCTTCTAAAACATTTCCATCATTGATAAACTTGGATATGGCGCCGAGGGAGAGCCGGTTTCTTTTGCAATATCCTTGATTGTTGCCGCGATAATTATCACCCGCCAATGAAACGTTTCATCTTAAATTCATTATAACTTTAAATTATAGTCAATGTTAAATTATTTTATCCGTTCATTATGAATATTTTAACATGATTATGTTGGTTTGCTACTTCTGACTCCATCATTTATGGCAAGGCCATTCCAACATGAAAAGCATGGAATCGGGTTCCGGCATAAATTTTCATAGTATTTTTCCAAAAGATAATGTATTCTTAGGGTAGGCAGTACGTGTTTTAAAGGAGGTTTGGATGCTCAAACATTTCTGTTTATGGAAATTCAAATTCGGTTTTTGGTTAAATTTAATTTTACTTGGTTTTTTATCCGGAGAAATTTTATTGGCAGCCTCTGGAACTGAAAAAATCGTAACCAATTCGAATAAACGGATTACTTCTCATTCACCCATTAAGAAAAAACCAATTATCATTGCAATTTGCCCAAAATCTTTAGATAATGCATTTTTTTTTGATGCCAAAGAAGCTGCTGAATTAACTGCCCGCCGGCTCAATGTAACTTTGGAATGGGTTGCTCCTTTCACAAATGATCCCGATATGCAAGTCAAGATTATTAAAGGATTGATCCGGCGCAAGGTAAACGGGATTGCTGTCAGTTGCAGCGATCCCGATAAATTAAGGGGAGTAATAGCTGAAGCTTGCGCCGCGGGGATCAAAGTATCAACAATGGACTCGGATTGTCCGAATAGTAAACGCTTATTCTATTGTGGCACAAATAATTACAAGGCAGGCCTAGCTTGCGGCCAGGCAATGGTTAAGATCATTAATGCGCGGAATTTGGCAAAAAAGCCGTTAAACACAGTGATTTTGACGGGGGAACTGGGATCTGATAATTTAAATGAACGGATTCGGGGTTTTAAAGATGCTACCACAGGCCATGTTCAATTGAAATATATCACTACTTTAGCCTGTAATGACGATACAACCTATGGCGCGAAATTACTGGAATCATATATCAAAGATCATCCGGAGACTGAAGTGTTCTATTTCACCGGCGGATGGGTTTTTATTGCCCCTACCGAATCTATGCCTTTTTATCAAGCATGGTGCCGGCGGGGTGGAATCGCCGTTTCCATGGATACTTTTTATCCGGTACTTCAAGCTGCCTCCAGGGGTTTTGCTCAAGCCTTAGTCGGACAAAACTTTCGAAATATGGGCGATTTAACGGTGAAGTATTTGCTCAATGCGATTCATGGAAAAAGTATTCCTTTCGAATATATCGATACCGGCCTGGAGATCGCGGACCAATCAAGTTTTCATCAGTTGCTGAGAGTAACTAAACCCTGGGAGATGAAATGATGCGCGCACGCGCGGGCTTTAAAAATACGGGTATGGCCATTTTCAGAAAACGTCTGGCCGGCTTCCGGTTAAATTCGATCCGGTCGAAGTTTATTCTGGCATTGATGGTATTAAGCCTTGTTCCGTTAATTTTATTGTCCCTTTTTTCCTATCAAATCTATCTGGATATTTTAAAGAATAATATTCAAACATATACCCAGGAAGTGATTGGCCGGGTCGACCGGAACCTGCAGATTTATCTTAACGATTTGAATCAAATGTTTGAATTAAGGAACGATTATTATTATCTACAGTTTATTAAACTGAGTATGGCCGGAAATATTGAAGAAAATCGGAAATATACTTTTCGTGCATGGGAAAATCTGAATAATATAAAGAAAATTAAAAGCGATTTACGCGATGTGTCGATTATCACTGCCGGTGGAACTAAAATCAGTTGTCTTGGCATAACTCATATAAATTTAGATGACCATATATTGTATCAAACTTTAACCAAGTATCCGGTGAATTATGATCAAGTAGCTTTTTGGGGACCTCATCCCGATTGGCTCGGCGGCCAGGTTTTCTCCGTTGGGCAAGCGATCCGTGGTGATTACGATAACTCATTGGGAATTATGAGTATTGATATTGAAATGAAACTCATCGACCGGATCTGCCGGAATATTAAATTGGGTAATGCCGGTTATATCATGTTAATTGATCGAAATGATCAAATTATTTATCATCCCAAGTCAGAATTGATCGGTCAACCGGTTGGTATAATTTTGGGTAAAACACCCACTAACGGATGGAAACCTGGTTTTTACTCGATACCGCATAATCAAAACGTTACTATTAAAAAAATAAATCCGACCCATTGGAAGATTGTCGGAATTTCAAATCAAAATGAACTGATCCGCGAGATGCAAAAAATTTCCCAAATTTCATTGGTCGTAATTTTATGTACTATTATTGTCATTATTACAGTGGCATTTATATTTGCAGGTTTACTAACACAACCGATTAAAGAACTTCAGGACTCAATGCAATTGGCAGCGGGTGATCTTAACACGAACGTAGTAATTCGTACGAACGATGAAATCGGTCAATTGGGAAAAACATTTAACCAAATGTTGGGGCGGATCCGTCAATTAATGGATCAAAGTGTTCAGGAGCAGAAGAAACTACGACGAACCGAAATGATTGCTTTGCAGGAACAGATCAAACCACATTTTATCTATAACACATTAGACCTAATCATTGGTTTATTGGAAACCAATAAAAATGAGGATGTTATTAAAATGGTTGAAGCCTTGGGGGTTTTTTTCCGAACCAGTCTTAGCCATGGACAAGAGTTTATTTCGATTAAAGAGGAAATTGAACACATTCGAAACTATTTATATATCCAGCGGTTCCGCCATGGAGATAAATATAATTATGAATTCGACATTGACGAACGCCTCTTTTCCCATAAAACCATTAAGTTGATTTTACAACCATTAGTGGAAAATGCGATATATCATGGAATCCGGGAGTTAGAGCAAGTGGAAGGCCGGATTATTATCAAAGGATATCTGCAGAACAATTTGGTTTACTTCGATATTATTGATAATGGTCTGGGAATGCCGGCGGAAAAAGTCGATGAAATTAATCTATGCTTGCGAGGATGTAAAACCGAGGAAACTGAAAAACGGTGTTTTGGAATCCGCAATGTGAATGAACGAATTCAACTGGCGTTTGGAAAGGAGTACGGACTTGCCATCAAGAGCGCTCCCGGAGCTGGAACAAGAGTGACTGTATGGATTCCAGCGGTTTAGTATGAAGGAGGAGTTGTCATGACCAGTTTACTCCTCGTTGAGGACGAAGAAGCGATTCGACAGAAATTAGTTTATAATGTGTCTTGGGCCGAACATGGTTTTGATCCGGTTTTAAGCGCCGGTAATGGTGTGGAAGCGTTGAAGTTAATTGAGCAAAATCCGGTGGACATTATGGTCACCGATATTCAAATGCCGAAAATGAATGGAATTGATTTGATCCGGGAGATCCAAACGCGCAACCACCCGATGAAGATTATCATCATCTCAGGTTTCGCGGAGTTCGAGTATGCCCAGGAGGCAATTAAATTCAACGTATCGGATTATTTATTAAAACCGTTCGCCAGTCGTAAGTTACTGGATATCGCGCTGCGGTTAAAGGAAAAGTTGGAACAAGAATGCGCGGAGAAATCCGAATTGTATGGTTTGAGAGAACAATTGCGGCAAAATATGGATACCTTGCGGGAGAAATTTTTTACCGATTTAATCAATGGAAATCTTGCCGGGACCGATATCAATGCGAAAATGAGTTTTTTGGGTTTGACAGAGTTAGCTTCACTTGATGGTCAAGTGATTGTGATCGAAATTCCCGAAAGCCAGTTGCGGACCGCCAGCGAGGAGGAGAAATATCTTATTAATTTACAATTCAAGCAGCAATTAATCCGCTTATTAGAAGGCGGAATATATCGTCATCGGATTATTAACCATCAACGGAATCAGATGGTGGTAATCTTCTTTGCACCGGACCCCAATTTGGCAATGCGGCTTGAAGAGTATTTGGTCCAGTTAAAAATGTTATTAAATCAATCGTTGATTTTAGGAGTGGGTAACCGGTACCGAAGCCTTCAAGACTTTTCAGTATCATACCAAGAAGCATGCGTAGCCATTCAATATAGTTATTTATATGGGAATGACCGGGTATATTCAATTAATGACTTGCATTTGGATAATCCTTTTTATGACAAACATTTTTATTCACTCTATCAGAACCGTATCTTTAATGATTTACGAATCGGGGCCAATCATTTGATTCGGGAAGATTTAGCCGCACTCATCGCTGAAATGCGACAATCCCAGATGTCTCCGCAATCACTCCAGATCTTAGCCAGCAACCTCTTGTTATTAACTTACATTATTTTAAATGAGTTAGGGTATAATCCGAATGAGATTTTCGAAACCGATTTTTCACCTTTAACGATGGTAAATCAAGCCGGTAATTTGAATGAATTAGAAAAAATACTCCAAAATTTTTTTGATCGGATCAATCAATACATTATCACCAAACGTTCCTCGTTAAACCAAAAATTAGTTGATCAAATCCGTCAATATATTGATCAGAACTATTGCGAGGATATTACTTTATCGGCAATTGCCGATCAATACAATATTAGTACCGGTTATTTGAGTATTTTATTTAATGAAAGAATTGGGAAGAAATTTATTGATTACCTTACTGAGCTGCGGATTACCAAAGCAAAAGAATTGCTTAAGCATTCCGATATGAGAATCTATGAGATATCAACCGCCGTTGGTTATAAAGATTCGTTTTATTTCAGTAATTGTTTTAAAAAAATTGTCGGATTGACGCCGAGCGAGTACCGGGATCAATTTAAAGAGTCTGTTCAATAATTAAAGAGCCTCCTACTCGATTTTTAACCCATATAATCGTTATAGCCAATGCTAAGGGAGTTTATTAAATTTATAATTTATCGTTCAAACCATAAGTATAATGCGCAAAATGGGTGGCATCTTTTTTTACCTAACTTCTCAATAAACAATTACCTTAAGCTATAAATGCGGACGCCTCACACCA
>JAEZJQ010000119.1 GCA_023436305.1 Bacillota bacterium | reverse complement strand
TTGGATAGCCAACGAGTCAGGCAGATTATCGAATCGCACGGCGTGATTGGAGTAAACTATCAAGATGATCCGGTTTGGATCGAACAAATCAATAACGACGATACAGCGCAAGTTACGGTTCTCGGTACGAACGAATTGATGGAAGTACCCGTAACGGAGCTTACGGAGGATAGTCCCTCGTGAATCCGTAAAACCGGGGGATTATCACCCCATCAGGAAACGTGAGCGATTACGCAGGGCCGGTATGAATATGTACCGGCCTAATTTTCATTCCGATATTTTTTATTAAGTTGTTCCCGGAAAAAGTCGATAAAAATAACAGGAATATGAGAATGGAGACTGAAGATGGATAAACAGATGAAATACGGACATATCAACAGAAAGCTGTTGTTGTTTATTTTATTCGGGATATTCATCCCGGCTCTTTTCTTATCAATATCTTTTTTCCGGACAATGAACCAGTTCACCGATGTAATCCGGACGACCGTGGAGAAACGGCTGGGTACGGAAGTGGATAAACAAATTCAATATTCGGTGCAGTCCATGGCCTTGGCGCTACAGACATTATATGATAATCGCAATGCAAACGCCGAAGAGGCGGACATGGTGGGATCCATAAAAAATGCCGTCAGAACGGCACGATATGGCAATAATGGCTATTTCGCATTGATTCAATATGATGGAGTCCGGCTGGTGGCTCCGGACGATATCTCCCAGGAAGGAACCACTGCCTGGGACCTTACGGACCCTAACGGAGTAAAGGTGATACAGGAATTAATCAAGTGCGCCCGAAAGGGCGGTGGCTTTGTATCGTATATCTGGGAAAACCCGGTGACCCATCGGATGGAATCGAAACGATCCTATGGGATACCCCTGACATTGGGTAGCCTGGAGGCTGTATTGATCACCGGAAGCTATTTATCAACCTTTCAACAAGCCAATCAAGAAATTGGCGCCATTATTGCGGAAACTAAAACCCAGACCGCCGGAACAGTCATTATCATTACAGTGGTGTTGTTGCTCCTGGTTTCCGGGGTGGTATTTTGGTATATTAAGCGCTCGATTACCCGTCCGGTGGCGGCTATGGCCGAAAGTGTGAAGCGGATGGTGGGCGGGGATTTGGTCTCGGATATCAAGGTGAAAAGTAACGACGAGATAGGATACATGGCCGCCGGACTTCAAAAAATGAAGGATAATCTGGCCGCCATGATCTCCGGAATACTTGGAACGGCGGAGCAGGTAGAAAATGTTTCCCGGGAAATCGCCGACGGAAACCAGAATCTTTCCCAGCGTACCCAGGAACAAGCGTCAACCCTGGAAGAAATATCAGCCACCATGGAAGAGATTAACTCCACGGTCCACCTGTCGGCTGAACATTCCAAGGAGGCCGACACCATGTCCTGGTCGACTCTGCAAGCGGTTAAAGCGGGTGAAAATTCAATTAAGGAAACCAATGACGCCATGCGGGAAATCTCCGCCGGCAGCAAGCAGATCGTGGAGATCATTAAAGTGGTGAATGATATCGCGTTTCAGACCAACCTGTTAGCCTTAAACGCGGCGGTGGAGGCTGCCAGAGCCGGGGAACACGGCAGGGGATTTGCGGTGGTGGCCGCCGAGGTACGCAATTTAGCGGGGCGAACCGCGGAATCTTCCCGACAGATTGAACAGCTAATATCCGAAAGCGTAAAGCGAATCGAGAAGGGTGACCAATTGGTCCGGCAATCCACGGAAATGCTCCAAAAGATCGTGGAAAACACCAAACGGACTTCGGATGCGATTTCGGAAGTGGCTTCGGCGTCTACCGAACAATCAGCGGCCATTAATCAAATTCAAATTTCCCTTCAACATTTAAGTCAAGTCACCCAGCAAAACGCGGCCATGGTTGAGGAGATTGTCGCCTCCAGCCATTTTTTGAACGAGGAGGCCAAGAACCTGGGCCAGATGGTCTATCAATTTAAAATAATCCGTTTACGGGAAGACCATCAAAAAAGACCGGCCGGTTTAAATAACTCCAATGTGAGTTTCAAACCGATTCCGGAAAAACGTATCAGCCCATGGAAAGAAGAGTTTTTGGGTGACGACTGGGAGAAGTTTTGACCACTGATTCCACTGGTTATATTGATTAACCACCGCTGATTACCTTGTTAATGATCACCATTAGCAAGGTTTTTTATTGCCCATTTGAATTTTCTGCTTGCAACGGGAATCAAAAATGGTAAAATAGAAACGGTTATAATTTTTTTGTCTTTTAAAGTACAATAATGCATTATTGAGCAAAGGGAGGTTACGCATGAAACTTGAAGGTAAAGTCGTTGTGGCTCAAGGCGGAGGGCCTACCGCGGTGATTAACCAGTCACTGGTGGGAGTTGTTCTGGAGTCACGGAAGTTTTCTCAGATAACCAAGGTGTACGGGGCGGTTAATGGAGTTAAGGGGATTGTTAATGAGGATTTTCTTGATTTAACCCAGGAAACCACGCATAATTTGGAGCAAGTGGCCATTACTCCATCCTCGGCTTTGTTATCCACCCGTGATAAGCCGGATGAGAAATATTGCAAGGAGATCTTCGAAGTATTCAAGGCTCACGATGTTCGCTATTTTTTCTACATCGGCGGCAACGATTCGGCGGATACGGTTCGGATCGTAAATGAACAAGCGGAGCAATCCGATTATGAATTCCGCGCCATTCATATTCCGAAGACCATTGACAATGATCTGATGGTCAATGACCATACCCCTGGTTTCGGTTCCGCGGCCCGGTTCGTGGCTCAGGCAACCATTGGAGCCAATCTGGATAACCGGGCTCTGCCGGGCGTTTATATCGGAGTCGTCATGGGCCGGCATGCCGGTTTCTTGACCGCCGCTTCTTGTATCGCCCAAAAGTATCCGGATGATGGTCCACATCTCATTTATCTTCCGGAAAGAGCTTTTGATATGGATAAATTCGCGAGGGATGTCAAAGCCACTTATGATAAACTGGGCCGGTGTCTGATTATCGTATCGGAAGGCATTTCCGATGCAAAAGGAAATCCGATTATCACTCAACTGGTTTCCAATGTGGAGAAGGATGCCCACGGCAATGTCCAGCTTTCCGGTACCGGCGCGTTGGGAGATTTACTGGCCAATTACGTGAAGGATAAGCTGAATATTAAACGGGTCCGTTCGGATACTTTCGGCTATTTGCAACGTTCATTCTTTGGTTGCGTCTCCGATGTGGACCAGCATGAAGCCCGGGAAGTGGGCGAGAAAGCGGCCCAGTTTGCTATCTGGCATAACTCGGACGGTTCCATCACCATTCACCGGACCGGCTATTATTCCGTGGATTATAAGATCACTCCACTGAAGGAAGTGGCTGGAAAGACTCGCCATATGCCGGATGAATTCATTAATGCGGAAGGCAATAACGTCACCGACGCCTATAAATATTACGTCAGACCGCTTTTGGGTTCGGGATTGCAATCCGCCGACCGGCTCCGCGCGCCCATGATCGACAAGATTTTGAATCGAAAGTAATATGGAGTAATATTTTAAAGTAAAATAATGAACCCGGGTGAGCGACGCCGAAGGCGTTTGCTTTCCCGGGTTTTTTATCGGAACTCTTTTTATTTCTCCAAAAATAACTTGAAAAAGAAATGTCCCAAAAAGGCCAGGATTCCAAAAATGCTTACCACCACAACGAATCCTATCCAGATCCGCTTTTTAATTTTCTTCAGTTCATTCATATTTGCCTCCTAAACTGCTTTTGTGAAAATGAAGGTTAAACCGGGATAGATGGATTCATTCAGGCTTTTCCCAGGTCCAGTTGCAATTGGGGCAGTTATTTTGATCCGGTTTGATGGGTTCTCCGCAGTTTAAACATTCAATGGTTTCTATTTTTTGTAACTTACTCCAGAGTAATTCAATAAACGAATCTTTTTCTTGTAGAAATTGAAAATTCACCGTATAAGGCGGTGTGTTTTCATGGGTATAAATCACTACCTGGTCCTCATTGACAAAATAGTTGTGAAAATTCTCCCACCGGATTAATTCATCTTTGAAACCGCTTCGGATATGGAGACCCTGCCTGTCGGTGGCAATGACAAGTTTCCATAGGGCGATGATCCGGTATAAAATTATCAACACGGCCCATAAAATTAAGGTTTCTTCAATCGGAACCGGTTTCTTATCAAAAAGACTTTGGATTAACGGTGCGAATCCAATGGCCACAAAGGTTAGTAAAGGGGCTTTGGATAGTTTGGTCAGGGGTATTTTCGCCCAGACTTTTTCATCATTCATTGTATTATACCTCCACGCCGGGAATCTTGATATCATCATCGGCAAATTTTTTGGTATTTTGGATTATTTTGCGGCTTATTTTTTTCGATTTAAATATTTTGCGAATCCAACTTTTCCGGAACTGCTAAAGCCTTTACTTTCATAAAACGCATGGGCTTCCTGGCGGTGGTCATTGCTTAATAAAATAATCCGGGTGCATTTCTTATCCCGGCAGACTTGAATCACATGGTCGGTTAGTTGGCTGCCAAATCTCCGTCGGCGATAATTTTCGGCGACGATGAAATACTCAATCAATCCAAAGGGTTGAAATCCAAACATGGGGCTTAGGCAGATGGTGAGAAAAACCGTTCCGGTAATATTTCCGTCCATCTCGTAAACAAAGAGAAAGTTGTTGGGATCAGCTTTGAGTTCCGTGATCCGTTCCGGAAGCACTTTAACCGGCGCATCGGGACACAAGGCCTGGTATAAGCTGTGGATGGCGTCCCGGTCGGTTGTTTCGGCTTCTCGAATCATAGGGGAACACTCCTTTATGATTTCCGCGGCTCTGGGCCGAGTTCAAGGCTAATTTTTATATTATTACTGAGGTGGCAATTCATCCATTCAATCGGATTCGGTCCTTATCCGAAGGAACTCTTTCATATCCTGTTTTCCATTCACCGTCTTGAAGTAAATCATACCGCTCAAAAGCACATGGAATCCCTTTTGCTGAGAGTAAATCACTCCTGTCCATGAGCTGAAAGTGCAGATGCGGCGTTGTTGAATTACCGGAATGTCCTACTTTCCCCAGAATATGACCTTTTTTCACACGTTGGCCAACTGAAACCGTAATTGACCCTGTTTGCAGATGTGCGAATGCGGCATAAACATTGTTATTGCATTTCATAATGATATAATTGCCTGCAACAGGCTGCATTCCGTCTTTCTTTGGATTAAATGTAAAAGCGTTCTTTAAAACGATAAACAAATCAGAAACCAAATGTACTCTCTGTCTTTCCTTGTAACCATCTTCGGCTTTGATAATTTCTCCATCACAAGGCGCGTATACTTCTTTGCCCCAGCAATAACATTTATTTAGAGGAACACCAAAGAAGAGATACCGTAACCAATTGGCATTATAAAAAGGCATTCCTTTTCTTTCCCAGTCAACCTGTAAAAAGTCAAAAGCATATCGTTCTCCGAACTGATCGGTTCCATGACTTGGAATCTGTTTCCCTGGAGTATTTGGAGCCATCCA
>JAEZJQ010000022.1 GCA_023436305.1 Bacillota bacterium | reverse complement strand
GATCAGTCGTAAAATATCGGCTTTAAATTCTTGATTGTAACGTTTACCTTTATTCACCATTTTTTTGCCTCCCACAGGTTTATTTTACCCTAACTCTCCTGTGTCCGGCAAATCGAGTATAGGTCAGAGCTTTTATAGAGCTCAATAATGAATTTTCATACTCTATCCATTTATTATTACGACCCGTTAAAAGTTTTACTATTTGTTTTAGTTGTTCATCAACATCCAAGTTATTAATACCTTCATAAACAACTATTTTATTCCTAAAAACAAGCTGAGTCTTATCAAAATATATACTTGCCTTGAGCTTTTTATAAGCTCGTTTTAATTGTTTAAACAAAAAATCATTAGTCATTTTAGGTCCCTTTTTTCCTCAATATTTTCCGATACAATACATATTTAAATCTTCTTCTTAATAATTATCGTCCTCCCCCACCCGATTAATTATAAAAACTTATCCAACTTTTCCAAAATATCTGACCACTGTTTAAACGGATTAACCTGATTCCACTGATTAAAAAAACCAACCGATTAATCCCCACAATCTTCAAACTCCAAACAATGTTCAATCATGCCAATCATTTAATCAGATAAATCAGCGGTTCAGACAGTGTTTTATCCTCCCCCTCCCAAACAAAAAGCTCCGGTTTCGACACTTTACGAATCAAATCCGAAGCTTTGCGGTCCATTTATTTCATCCGAGGAAATTGAAAGTCTAGGGCCAAAATCCGGCGAACGGCTGGTAGCTCAAGGGCAGCGCGTGCGCTATCGCCAATTTCCGTAAAAGTTGAGCACTCTATCGATTGAAATAAATAATAATAACCACTCCGGGACATGAAGTATTCGGCACATCTTCTCGAAAATAGTGCTTGTACTCTTTAGCAATCTCGTTGATAATCTCATACTATATTTCTGGGGTTTGGAAAAAATGGCCACCGCTACACCACTAGTGTGCGCGCCGGGTTTCATACGCCGGATGTGTTTCCAATTGGTTATCCGGCGAACTCTACAGGAGGAATAAACTATGAAGATGAACCCTCTCCGTAAGAATACCGGCATCGCTATCGACGGCGGCGGGATTAAGGGATTAATCATCGCGCGGGCACTGATGAGCCTTGAAACCGAGCTTGGCTGTAAACCGCTCATTAATCATCCGCAGATCAAAATACTGGCCGGCACCTCAACCGGCGCATCCTCACGGGAGCACTGGCTTTGGGCATGGAGGCGGAAGCCATCGCCCGTGTCTATCAAGAGGTCGGTTAGCAGGTGTTTCCCCGTTTGACGCCCGCTTGGTTTCCTCGTCCCCTCAAACAGGTTGTTGTGCTGTTATTCACTGTTTTTCGGCACTCATTGTATTCCAACAAGAAACTGATTCGTGTGTTGAAAAAGGTAATTTGGGAGCAGACCGGCAACCCCGATTTCACACTGGCAGACTTGAACGAGCGGATAGGACCCGGCAAGGCATTGATTATAACTGTGGTCAATATCACCGAACGCCGCACCCACTTTCTTAAATCCGATAGTCCGGCTGACGGCCGGTGGAAACTCTTGGAGGCAATCTTGGCTTCCTCATCCAATGCACCGAGTCTGTTCTGTGCGGATACCATTCGTTCTCAATCCCTTGACATTCTCGAGGATCCAGAATCTAACGCCATCGATTTCCGTCGTTTCCAGTTCGAACTCAAAGAGGACATCGCCGCAGTTACATACCAAGATGATGCGACCTATGCCTACATGAAGCAGCTGGGAGACGAACTTGGCAAACGCATTGCCAAAAAACAATTCGCTTCTGAGCGCAATCCCCAATTCGATCCGGAAGGATTGTATGCGCTCCGGTCCAAGTATCGCGCGGCTAAATATACGGAAAAGCACCAAAAGTTGCAAAATCTGCTCATCCGTTAGAGTGCGTCTTGCAGGTTTCGATATCATTGCCATACCGGAACAGGCTAAGGAATATTGGGGAATTAAAAAAACAATAATGCAAGCACTCAGGATATCGGCTCTTCAAAACCGGCTTGACTGTTATGAACGGAATGACCTTAGCAGTCACCAAATACATCGAATCAAAAAAGAAAGAGCCCCTTGGCTCATAAGATCTCGGTCATTCAAAATCCCATTTACGAAAACGTCTTTAAAACAACTCGATTTCACTCTTATCCCGGAACTCTTTTACCGGAATTTTCTTGACAATCTCCGTGACTTTCACCGCTGACTCCCGTAACCCGGGAGTTTCATCAAACTCTGTCAAATCCATAACTATCATTTCAACTATGGCGCTTACAACAATACTTTTTCGGCCTGGTTCAGCAGAGATGGAATCTGTTTCAGCACCAAGTTTTTATTTATCCGGTAAGGAATCGCAAACACCTGCGCTCAAACTCTCATTGCAGGCCTTTTTAAAGTTGGCAATCGTTTCTTTCATTTTGGGAATATCCGTTTGCAGTTTTAAAATCGTACTGCCGATAAAAACAGCGTCCGCTCCGGAACTTTTCGCCATCTGAATATCATCGATGGTGTAAATGCCAACGCCGGTATAGATTTCTCCACGAATACCCCTTCTTTTTAATTCATTGATGCACTCTTTCAGCGTGGGATATTGGGGATTTATATTATTATTGACGGGTTTCGCCTGCATGTAGACGAACCCGTTGGATGCCAGTGCCGCGATGATCTCTTCTTCCGGCATATGAAATTGCACATAACAGGAAATTCGGATCCCGTTTTCAATCATCTTATTTTTAACTTCCCTTTTATTGCCGCCAACATAAATGATATCCCGGATCTGATTTTGAGCGCAAAATTCGATGAAACGTTCGACGCCGATACGGATAAGGGTATCCTCATAGATAACGATAATAAATTGAGTGTCCGGATGGTTATTTTTCATCTGTTGAATACCATCCATATACTTACCGTAGTCATTGCAGTTTTCAAGCGCGGCCTTCATTCTGCCGGCGATGTATTCTCCTTCAAGAAACGGATTGCCGGATGGAAAATCCACTTCAATGATATCACAGCCGGCCTCCACATAGTCCTTGGCGATACGGATCGATGATTCGATGGTCGGATACCCGTTCGATAAGTAACAAATTAAATTCATCGCTAAATTTACCTTTCCAATGATGTAACATCGGATATAAATCATCCGTTATAATATTTTACTCCCCGCAATAAGCTTTGATAAACAATGATTGCAATGCGTCAAGCGAGGGTATCACCGGGTTGGTTTTGGTACAACCATCCTGTTTCGCCATTTCCGCCATTGGGTCAACTTTTGCCATATATTCATCCGAATTTTTAATGATTTCCTTGAAAGAACCGGGGATCCCTAAAGTACCGTTAAGTTCTTTGATCACTGTCACCATATCCTGCGCTCCAATCTCTCTGGCAAAGGCCTCATATATATTGCGCGCAAACTCATCCGCCCGATTGAAAGCAATAACGTACGGAAGCAGGACCGCATCGGCCAATCCGTGAGAAATGCCGAAAAAGCTTCCAATGGTATGCGCCATGGAATGAACAATTCCCAGTGAAACATTGGTAAATGCAAGTCCCGCCGTCATCGACGCATTCAGCATGATTTCCCGATACTCAAGATTTGCGCCGTCTTGATAAGCCTTGGGCAGGTAATTTATGATATCCCTGGCGGCGGCTGCCGCCAAAATATGGCTAAGATAATTGGCCCGATTGGAGACGAGCGCCTCCAATGCATGGGTAAGAGCGTCCATGCCGGTCTCCGCCGTAATTGTCGGAGGCATCGTGACCGTCACTCTGGGGTCGCAGATGGCAACATCAGGCATCATTTCCATGTTTCCAATCCCAAACTTTACATGGGTCTCATCGTCTGTGATCACTACCGAACGGCTCACTTCACTGGCTGTACCGCTGGTTGACGGAATACATACCATCATCGCCTTTTCCCGCAGCCTTGGTATGGGGTTGGGTGGTAAAATATCGGCTAGCTTTGTAAGTTCCGGATGCTCATAATATACCCACATCGCCTTGGCGGCATCCATTGCCGAGCCCCCGCCGAGGGCCACGATAATATCAGGACCAAACGCCTTCATCAATTCCGCGCCACGGTATATCGTACTAAACAGCGGATCCGGCTCCACTCCCGAAAAAACTTCACTTTTTATCCCGGCTTCGGCCAGCAAATCGATTACATTCTGAAGAATTCCGCTTTTCTTCATGCTGGTGCCGCCCGTTACAATGAAGGCTTTGGTACCTTTCAGGGTTTTTAGGTGCCCAAGGCAGTCTTTGCCGAAGAGCAATTGGCTCCCGGCCAGTTTCATCGGTCTCATCATGATTGATCACTTATCCTTTTAAGGTGGTTATTAATTCACTCGCCAATCTCAGTGATATCGGATTTTCAATAATCCCGCCTTCTTTGAGGCCCGATCCTACAATTGCGCCATCGGCGATGGAGAGCTGTTCCTTAATATTGGTTACTTTGACGCCGCTTCCGGCAATGAGGGGCAGTTTGGTAACTTTTCTTACGCGCTGGATGATCTCCATCGGTGTTTCGACGCCAACATGGGTGCCGGTTACAATAATGGCATCGGCGCCGCAGGACTCGGCAGCCTTTGCCGAATCTTCAATGCTGACATGGGGAAGCACCATATGGGTGTGCTTCACCTGGATATCGGCAAGTATTTTAATATTTTCCGCCTGAAGATTCTTTCGAAAAATCATTACTTCCCTTGCGCACGGGTTGATGATGCCGCCGAAAAACTCAACGGTATCCACAAAAATCGGTATTCTGACAAAGGCGCCGTCAATTGCTTTAGCAATGGAGATGGAAGTTTGATAATCATTCATCGCCGCGTCGATTCCTAGCGGGATGGTTACCTTTTGCGCTACATTGGCGCTGACAACCGCCAGCGCACAGGATTGCTCCGGGTCCAGCACAATCCCGAAAGGGTTATCGCCCATGTTTTCTACAATAACGGCATCCATACCTGACTTTTCAAGCGCAATGGCATCATTGACGGCCTGGTCGATCACCTTTTTCATATCTCCGCAAAATCCGGGCATTCCCGGCAACGGAAGACAATGCACCATGCCGATGACGAACTGTTTGCCCCTGCCGATAAAATCCGTTTTGCTCATTTTGAATCAGCCCCTTTATGATAGATTTTTAACCCGTCAAGTACGATTTTGCACAGATCCTGCTCGGCTTGCTTTCGTTCATCGCCCTCCAGTGAGTTCTTCAGGTTCTCCAGTACCGTCGTTATCGTGACAATACAGCCTTTAACGCCCATTAAGCTCGCTAAAACCAGCATGCAGCTGGATTCCATGTCTACGGCAAGAATATTATACTTTTTAAGCCTTTGGAATGTCTCATCAATATCGGTTTGCATTTTTTTACTCAGTTTGGACTCGCGCATCCGGCTATAAAAACCGTCCATCGAACAGGTAACGCCATTCATATAGCGCCTTCCGTTTTCTAGGACACTTTGATTCATACAGTTGATCAGTCCAATATCCGCGACCGCCGGATAGGATACCGGGACATAAGTGGCGCTGGTGGCTTCCTCGCGCATCACCCCCGTCGGAATGATGAGCTTTCCAAGGGAGTCGTCCGTAAGGCCCATCGTTGTACCCATTCTTACTGCTACTTCCATGCCGCATTGATACATTTCTTCCATGGCAATCGCTGCGGACGGCGCTCCGATACCGGTTGAGGAAACCGTTACCGGCAGGCCTTGATAGGTACCGGTGTAAGTGTTGAATTCCCGATTGAAGGCAATATGCTTTGGTTCATCCAGTAATTTTGCCAAAGTTTCAACTCGCCACGGATCTCCTGAGAATATTACATACTTGGCAATGGTTCGGTCTTCACCATGTAAATAGAGTGTCGCCATTTTTATTCCCTTCCTGTGAGACAAAATTTCGATAGCGTTGCATGAACTCTTCGCGTGCCGGCGCATTGGTGGTGCATCCGCAGGCCTCAATGATAAACGAGGAAAGCACACTGCCGAGTTTACAACAATCTTCCGCTTGCTTGCCATTTAAATACCCGTACAAAAACCCGGCCATGTAAGCATCTCCCGATCCCGTCGTATCCACGACTTCCCCAAACACTGCCGCTTGAATCGCACCGGAAATGAATCCGCCTTTTGATTTTTGAAAATATAAACTGCCCTTTTTACCAAGGGTCGTGACAATGATATCGGCATTCCCCTTTTCAAAAAGCTCCGTGATTGCGCCCAGATGAAACATGCGCTCAATTTCTTCACGTTCGCCCTGATTGGTAAAGATAATCTTGCTCGAAAACAGGACTTTCGTAAACAGTTCTTGCGGGAAAGCATCAAAGTCGCATTTCATACCAAAAACCAATGGAACGTGATGCTTCATGCACTTATTATAGAACTCCACATTGTCATCGTAAGAACCCACTGTCAGTACACCGATACGCGCTTCCTTAAAAAATTCGTCCTTCATATCTCCCGCATATTTTCGGTCCATGGCCCCCGGATAAAAGAGGGTAATGTGATTATTATTTTCGTCTGCGACCAAATAGCAATTGGAGGTGGTTTCATCGGGAACAAACTCAATTGCCTCAAGGCAAACACCGCCATTTTTCAGGTACTCATAAAATCCGGTCTCCTGATAATCATCTTCTCCGAAGCGGATCACCGGCAGGGCCTTCAATCCGAGCTTAGCGGCAAGATAAGCGATATTGGTGGGGCAGCCTCCGTAATAGATCTTGGCATTGTCGCCGTTTTCGATAAGGGAAGTATATCCATACTTTACCGGAGTCTTTGCTTTGATAATTCGATCGATACTTACATAACCGCTGGTGATGATGTCATATTTCATCAGGATATTTCCCCTTTGTGCAGAAGGTCAAAAAGTTCTTCCGATGTCATGACCCGTCCAAGATATTTCCGGATATCCGCCAAATGTACCTGATTGACTGTTTCATCATTGGTTGCCACACAATCCGCGATCACCACCGGTTGGTAATCAAGATTGTAGGCATCCGTAACGGTGGCCCGAATACAACAATTGGTTTTTGTCCCAACGATGATTAGGTTTTCAACCTTATTTTCTCTGAGAACCATATCCAGATCCGTTCCCACAAAACCACTATAGCGGCGTTTTTTGATCACATAATCCTTCACCGGGTCGACTTCAAGCAGCGGATCGATCTCATCCCCATCGGTGCCTTCAATACAACATGGCCTCATATTCTGCAGGTTTTTATCAAATTTGTCTTTTCGATAGTAATGCTTCAGGAATATGATCAGAAGCCCGTGTCTTCTGCATTCTTCCAGCACACGCCGGACTTTCGGCAGAACTTCGCGGTTTTGGGGGTAATAGACCAAACCGCCCGGATCGGTAAAATCTTTTACCATGTCGACAATAATTAACGCTGATTTACTCAAGTTTAAATCCCCTTATCGTATTATTGCGGTTCTGTAACACGGAAACCATCAAAAGGACCACCACTATCGTGAGATAAGGTACTGTTTCAAACAGTTGCGATACAGGGCCGGCAAACAATGACAAATTAATCGCCAGCGATTTGGCAAGGCCAAAAAGCAAAGCGTACAACGCGCACTTTAACGGCTCACCTCTGCCGCAGTAAATCGCGGCGATGGCGATAAAGCCTCTGCCTGCAGTCATGTTATTGGTAAAGAGGGCCATTCTGGCAACGGAGAGTTCCATCCCGGCAAGCGCGCAAAGCACCGCGCCGATAAGCACCGCCATGTATTTAATTGCATTTACGTTAATCCCTACGGATTTAGCCGCTTCTTCGCTTTCTCCGACAACCCTTACATACACCCCGAATTTGGTATTATACAGCACAATGCTGGTGATGATTATCAGAATAAAGCCGGTGTAGGTAATGGCGGTATGGCCGCTTAAGATACTCCCTAAAACCGGTATATCCGCAAGCAACGGAATATGGATTTTTAAACTCGTTACATCAACAATCGGGCTGACATTAATATTGGCAAGCTTCATAAACTTAAGCACAAATGCGCTCAACGCCGCAACAAACAGGTTAATCCCAAAACCGGTAATGATGAAATTGCTTTGCAAAGTTACACTAAAATATGAGAAAACCCAACCTAAAATAAGCGTGAGTAGGATACTTACCAGAAGAGCCACCCACAAATTCCCGGTAATCATCACGGTCAAGGCGCTGGAGAAAGCCCCCATCAGAATCATACCCTCAAGTCCGATATTGAGTACATTGGCCTTATGCGCGAATAACCCGCCTAAAACAGCCAATATCAATGGCGTGCTATGGTAAAGCATATCATATAATATATTATTGATTAGATGCATACCCATTCCCCTTCCGTCAAGTCAAAACTCATCTTTTTTAATCTTTTGCTCCAGGTTTAGCGAACCACGTTTTCAACTTACCCGTCAGGTTGGTATTTTGGTTAATAAATCTTACGGAAAGGAAGAGGATGAGTATTCCCTGAATAACACCCACAATATCTTTGGGTACGTTTGTAAATAAACCGATATATTCACTGCCGTTTTTTAATGCGGCATAAAAAACCGAGACCACGAAAATGCCTACGGGGCTGTGGTTGCCAAGCAGGGCAATCAGCATACCATCCCAGCCGAGTCCCGGATTTCCAGAAAAATCAAGCGTAAACCGGTATTTTTCGCTCATCAGAAAGCCGGCTCCCGCCAGGCCGCTGACAGCACCGCTGATAAGCATGATCAAAACTATCTTCTTGGCGACATTCATTCCGGTCGCTTCGGCAAACTCAAGATTTTTGCCCATGGCGGTAATTTCAAAGCCAAGTTTTGATTTATTAAAAACCACATAGAAAATGGCTAACACCAAAATTGCGATGAAGAAGAAAAAGGTCAAATCACTATTGAAAATCTTTTTGAACATTGCGCTGTCGGCAATAGCGTAGGTCGAAACATAGCCGGATGACGGATCTTTAAACACTCCCTGAGCCAGGAATTTTACAATCTCAACCACCACATAGTTGAGCATTAAGGTGACCACCATTTCATTGACTTTGAAATAGGCTTTCAATATTGCCGGAATTAGCGTAACCATCATCCCTACAATCATTCCGATTAGCAGACAAAGCGTGACATGAAGCCCCGGATTGATGCCTTTGATGCTAAAACCGGCTACACCTGCAAAAAAAGCTCCCAAAACCGCCGCGCCTTCGACACCCATATTAAAAATATTCGCCTTAAAGGTGATGGCAATCCCGAGGCCGGTCAAAATCAAAGGGGCTGCAATATGCAATGTTTTTAGGAAACCCTGTTCACTGAAAAGCGATTTCTGGATCATCACCTGATAAGTCAAAAAAGGATCTTCGCCAATTACCGCAATTATGATTCCACCAATAAATAACGCAATCAGTATGGGAAGCAAGGCGCTGTTTATACTGGATATCATTGCATTCTTCTTTTTCATAACTTTCCTCATATCATATGGTTATTTGACAATACCTGCCATCAGCAATCCCAGTTGTGAACTGTCAGCCTGATCTCCTTCAACCTCTCCGACGATTTTACCCTTATACATAACCACAATCCTGTCACTAAGGCTCATGATTTCACTCAGTTCGCTGGAGATCAGCAGTATCGCCGTATTTTGCTGTCTTAAGTTTAATATACAACGGTGGATGAATTCGATGGAACCGATATCAACACCCCGGGTGGGCTGACTTGCAATCAAAATCTTTAGATTTGATTCAAACTCCCTTGCAATAATAACCTTCTGGGCGTTTCCGCCGGAAAGCTGCGACACCGTTCCTTCAGGATCCGCTACCCTGATATCAAACTTCTCCAGTAATATATCCCGGTTTTTACAGATATTTTTTTGATCCAGCATGATATTTTTGCAATACTTTTTATTGGAGTGATAGCCTGCAATCAAATTGTCACCCAGTGACATTTCCTTGCAAAGCCCTTGGGCATATCGGTCCTCCGGAATGATTCCCACGCCTGATTTGCGAAGTTCACCCGGCCACCGGTTGGTTAAATCCTCACCATAGAGCTCAACTTGGCCTTCGGTTGCAACCATAAGTCCTGATAAAACCTTTACAAGTTCACTTTGCCCGTTGCCTTCAACTCCGGCGATTCCAAGAATTTCGCCTTCCCTGATCGCAAAGCTGATATTATCCAAAACCTTTTTGCCTAAATAGTTGGTGGTCGACAAACCACTGACCCGGTAGGCAATCTTATTTCCCAACAAAGACTTTTTTTCCTTTTGGGTTTGAAACATGACTTCATGCCCGACCATCAGCGCGGCTATCTCTTCCGGAGTTGTCTGATGGGTAAATTTGTTCCCAACCACTTTACCTCTTTGAATCACAATGACTCGATCGCTGACTTCCATCACTTCACGCAACTTATGGGTAATCAGTATAATCGTTTTGCCTTGTTCTTTCAATTCTTTAAAATTCAGCAGCAGTTCGTCGACTTCCTGGGGTGTCAGAACCGCGGTGGGTTCGTCAAATATTAAAATATCGACGTTGCGATAGAGCATCTTCAATATTTCCACACGCTGTTTGGCGCCTATTGAGATGTTTGCCACACGTTCATTGGGATCAAGCTCAAACTTGTAATCGTGAATCAGCTTCCCGATGACTTTTCGTTCTTGCTTTTTATCGATGAACGGCGAATTGACTTTGAATCGATTCCTGAAAACCAGGGTTTTATTGATTTCGGCTCCCAGCATGATATTCTCAAAAATGGTGAGACTGGGCACCAGCTTAAAATGCTGGTGCACCATTCCCAAACCACAATTGATTGCGTCGAGGGGCGAGTTGAAGTTTACTTTTTTATCATTGACATAAATTTCTCCGGAGGTTGGCCGCTGCATACCGTAAAACATATTCATCAAGGTTGTTTTACCGGCCCCGTTTTCTCCTACGATTGCAGTAATTTCGCCTTTTGGAATGAACAGATTAATATTGTCATTGGCGACAAAACTCCCATATTTCTTGGTTAAGTTTACAGCTGCGATTGCATTCATCGATTTCGCCCTTCATTATTTTTAACATGAATCCGGTACATAAATGTAAAAGTCATTTCAAAATCAGAACTTACCGAATCGAGGTTTAATCAACCTTAATCATTTGGCATGGAAAGGCTTTTTAGAGCGGTTTTGTCAAAGGCTTCTCCTGCCTGAGCATTCGTTACTTTGATTTTACCGCTGGCTATTTTCTTAGCGACAGAGTCAAGCTCACTCTTGATCTCATTCCATTTGGCTTTTCCGGACGGTACGATCTTCGACTGGATAACACTTAAATCCGTAATACCGGTGGCGCCTGAAGCCAGATTATAGCTTAATAATTTACCATTTACTTTAGCCAACGTATTATTCTTATAGTTTTTAAGTATTTCATAAACAGGAACCTTGGTATTCTTTAAAACACTCGTAAGAATATAACCGGGCTGGTTATTATCTTTGTTTGCATCGACTTCAATGGAAAACTTTTTCACTTCTTTGGCCTTGGAATCCACACCGTCGCCTACCGCTCCGGCAACTCCAAATACAACATTGGCGCCATTTTGATAATAGGTGTTAGCCTTCGTTGAACCCGCGGCGGAATCCGTGAAGCCCGCATTATAATCGCTGTAATAGGTATATTTGACATTCAATTTCTGGGCCTCATAGTTGATGCCCTCGGCAAATCCATAACTGAATACAGTAATACCATTGGACTTGGTACCTCCAATGAATCCGATTTTTCGACCGGCATCCCCTGGAGTGAAATTATAATCTTGGGCATTAAAGAGCGTTTTCGCATTTTCATTGACTAGCGTGCTAAGAACACCCGCCATGAAGGAAGCTTCATGCACATCGAAGAGCACGGAAACTACATTCTTGTTAATGACTTTGCCATTTTTATCAACATTGGGATTATCATTGAATATAACAAAGGTTGTGTTCGGATATTGTTTGGCAATCGCATTCTTGCCGCCAACACCATTAATAAGCGCGTCAAAATTATATTCCAGACTGAAGATTACTTTATATCCGGCATCCGCAAGCTGGGTCAAACTACCTGGAATATCTGAGGATTCAACCACTTTATAATTGATTCCAAATGTTTTTTTGGCCAGTTCAAGTCCTTGGATCGCCGATTCATTATAGCCTTTATCATTGGCCCCAGCGGCAGAAGTAATAAGGGCCACTCCCAGGTCCGGCGTTTTCGCGTAACTGGTAAAAAACAGCGAAATTAACATTATCGCCATCAGGGAAAAAGCGATGGTTACTTTAAAACGATTTCTTTTCATAGGGTTCACTCCTTATCTTTATGTTTATACTATTTTGAAACCATTCTACCGGATTCCGTCACTCATTTTACCTGATTGATGTAAAACTTAAATCGATCGGTTCGGTAATAGCTTTTAAAGGTCTCTATCGGCACCTCCTTTCCATTAACGATACCAAGTGTAACGGCCCTAAACAAAAGTATCGGTTCCTTATCTTCGGTTCCCAGAATTTCCGACACTTCATCCACAGCCAGCACAGCTTCAATTGTCTTGATAGCTTTGGTAATCCGTGTATGATACTTACTTTCTAATATATGGTAAATAGATTCTATCCCAAAATCGTAGTTTTCGATTCCGGGAAAAAGTTTGCATGGCAGATATGTAGTCGTCAGATTCAATGGCTCATTATCGGCAAAGTAAACGCGTTTTACCGAAAAAACCTTGTCTCCGTCGCAGAGTTGCAACCTTTTCATCCGGGCCTGATCGGCGAGGACTACCTCGGCAGCCAGCAGTTTTTTCGACGGCGTCATTCCCATTTTGATGATATCATCCGTACAACTGGTAATGGATACCAGGTCCTGATTCAAGGTATCATTTTTAACAAATGTCCCTTTACCTTGGACGCGGTAGAGATAACCTTCCTTAACCAGATCATCGATGGCTTTCTTCGCTGTAATCCGGCTGATTTCGAACCTTATCATGAGTTCCCGCTCACTGGGCACCATACCGTTGGAGCCGATTTCTTCCTTGTCAATCATTTCAAGTATCTTATTTTTTACAATAAAATACTTGGGAGCCATTCCATTAATCAAACATATTTCACCCCGTATTGTAATATTTGAATATTGCCAACACTGGAACATCTTGAGGCGCGGTGGCTAACCGATGTCCATGGGTACTTCGATATATGTCACGAATCATTCAAAAGGCCGCGCTTGCCGATGAACATCTTCGGCCAGCCATTCGGTAGCATATCTATTGTTAATATGACAACATATTGATATGTTGTCATATCCAGTTAAATCGTAATACATCAATTGTAAAATGTCAACATTTTCCATTAATTCTATTTTATTTCACAAAAAGTGTTCCCATAAGTTGTATGCGCTCCGGTCCAAGTATCGCGCGGCTAAATATACGGAAAAGCACCGAAAGCCGCAAAAGAGGATCTGGCCCGCATAGGTTGAAGCTCCATCGATTGAAATAAACAATTTGAACTAAAATGATAAGTGATGAGGCACTGCCGGGAAACTTCGTGACAGGGCAAGTAAAATCGAGTACAATAAAGCTAAAACCTATGATAAGGAGTCACATCAATGAAGCCGGAAGTGATTATATATACTGCACCCCTTTGTGGAAACTGTGTCCGGGCCAAGAAATTCCTTGCCGATAAAGGAATTGCATTTACGGAGAAAAGTATTCTAATTCCAAAAAACTTCACCGAAAGATTAAAATTGCTTAATAAGCCCGGAGGGCCCCTAACCGTTGTGGGAGAACTTATGCTAATGGGTTTCTCACTTGAAGAATTCGAGGAGGTCTTCAAAGATTTCTGATAAGTTACAGCTTCACAACCAAACTTACTACCTCAGGCAATCCATCGGGAGTATATCTTATCCAATGCCACAATAGCGGTTTTGCTAAATTCGGGGTATTTGCATGGGGCGGAAATGAGGATAATCCATTAAATCAAATCCAAGGCTCGTTTGAATATACGTCAACCAATGAATTTTTAAATTTCGATTAACCCTGGGATAAATGAGTTCGAATTATGGTTAAGACATCAAGCTCTCCGAAAATAAGGAGGGCTTTTTTAGTGGAATTTTTTACTTGTATTTCTTCAACTCGCCCACCCGCCCCAACAAAAAGCTTCGGTTTCGACTCTTTACCAGTCAAATCCGAAGCTTTGCGGTCCATTGATTCTCACGTTAGGAAATTTAATCATATGCCCAGCCCAGTTTGATGCTTCATATAGTAAAAATTTGTAATTTATTTGATGATATGGTACAATGAGCAATGTATTAAATTGAAAAATTATTATAAAAGAAGGCTATCGATGAAGAGAATCTTATTATTGGCAATCATTTTACTGATTCTACCGAATACGGGTTGTGGAGTCCAGGCGCCGGATACTAGCAGTAGATTACGGGTAACTTTGGTTACCTCTAACGTAGCACCATCAAAGTCAATGGTTCATGCCAAATCGGTTATTCCGGGAACCACCGATATTGATATTTTTGATTTCGACAATAATCCATAAGACCTTCAACCCCAAAGAGCAAGCGGAAACAATCACAACCGCACCTTCAAGGTGCGGTTTGCACTAACCCTATAAGGGTATCTTACTAGCTACACTTTAAAGTGTATGATACTGTCTTCCGCGTTGATTACCGGCTATCCCTTAAAAGGATTGTCCGGTTCTTTTACATTGTCCATCATTTGGTCGGCATTCTCTTGTTCTCGAATATATTTCTTGATTGTCTCTTCGTTGAGACCCACCGTGCTAACGTAGTATCCCTTACACCAGAAATGCCTATTGCCAAATTTGTATTTCAGGTTTCCGAATTGCTCAAATATCATGAGT
>JAEZJQ010000020.1 GCA_023436305.1 Bacillota bacterium | reverse complement strand
TATCGGGATCGATGTAGGCCAGTAACCCGGTTTGGTCGTCATTGGCCGGAGGTGGTTCGGGCAGGGTCAGGCCGAAGACATCCTCAAGGTATTCATGGAGATCCGCATATTTGGCGACGATTTGATTGAATCCATTTTGGGTGGAGAAGACATAGGACAGCTTGTTTTCGTATTTAATGGCTTTTAACAGGGGAATGATATCCCGGTCGCTGGAAATAATGACGAAGATATCAATGTTGGGATTTTTATACAAATCTTTTAAGGCGTCCACCGTCAGCTCCAGGTCGCCGGAGTTTTTGCCGTTGTTGGAGGCGTGGCGGGTCTGGAGTCCCATGGCCCGCAAAAAAGTTTGCGGATTGCCATTCGCGGTCTTCTTTTCAAAATTGCCATAGACAATAACGTCAACGACTTTAAACCCGGCCTCCGCCAACCGGTTCTGGATCACCCTAAAAAAGTCTATCTCCAGCGGGTCTTTATGGTAGTATCCTTTCAACAATTCAAGGATGTTTTCGTAATCGACATAGACCATGGCGTTCATTTGGCTGTTTTTAGGTTGTAGTGTGGTCAATGCGCTTCCTCCCTCCCGGAAAATATGCGGTTCTTGATGCGTGTGAACGTTCCAAATAAATTTATGTCATTTAAAATTTATTTAATAATACTTAAAAATTATATTTATGTAAATAGTTATGGTTTTTTACTATTTATTTTAAATATAATAAAAAATGGTGAACCATGATCACCATTTTGAAATCTAAAAAAATTTTCGGTTAAAAATACTAATCCGCTTTCAAAGCTACGATTAAAAAATGGTGATATTTCATCACCATTTTCGTTTACAAATTGTTAACATTTTTTATTTCTTTACGGCTCTTCAGGTCTAATTTATTTAAGATGCTTTTTACTTGCGATTGAATCGTATCAATGGATTTATCTCGAATATTAGCGATTTGAGTCGCACTAAAGCCTTTTTGCAACAACTCAAAAACCTCTTTTTCAGTGGAGGTAAGTTCACTAATTTTGAGTTTATATCGGTTATCGTGATATTGTTCTAATAATATATTCATTGGAAATGGATTATAATAAATTGAACGTATCGTTTGCGGGAGTATATTGATAAATTTTTTCAAGACATAAAACACGGCTCCTTTATTAAAAGCTTCCAAAATACTATCGGGATCATCAATCCAGGTAAGTATGATTGCCGGAATATCCTTAACTTTTCTTAATTCCGTAAGAACTTCGATCCCGTCGTGATTGGTTACACTTAGATGTAAGTCAATTAATATCATATCATAATCAAGAGCTTTTCCAAACAAAATCGCTTGCTCCACCGATTGGGCGCTGTTAACCACGAGCATATCCGCTTCTTGATTGATAATATTAAAAATTTGTTTCAAACACACAGGGTCATCTTCAACGACAAATAATCGTATCTTATTATCCATTCGAAGCCTCTGTTTCAATTTAAATTTTAAAAAGTAATTGTAAGAAGAATAACTTAACTTACAAAACCTTGATTTCCCCATCATCTTCAACTATTTCCGTTTGATAGGGAACGGAAATATAAAAAGTAGTGCCTTCATTTTCTTTTGACTCAAAATACAAATCACCACGAAAACACCCCTTAATCGCCAAATATGACATGTACAAGCCCAGGCCGGTCCGTTTGACCCCTTTCGTGGTAATGATTTGATGGAATATTTTATTTTGAATGTCGGACGGCATTCCTTTACCGTAATCTTTAATTATCAATAGCAGCCGATTCTCCTGTTTTGCAATCCGGAACTCAATCTTTCCCCCATTGCCATCATAGGCTTGAATCGCATTCATGATTAAGTTATTGCATACTTGAACCAAATTATTAACCTCACCGGAAATCGTCGTATGGAAATCAACCTGGATATCTGTTTCCATAATACAATGATTCTTCTTTAGCTCATACTTTAAGAGTAATTCAATCCGCTTCACCAGTTCCTCTATAGTAAAATCACTATGTAGTATGGAAGTATTTAATGGAATCACCTGTTCCCGTACAGCCGAAATTAAATCCGACATAAATATACAATATGGCTTCGTTGATTCAAACCATTCATTCATTTCCCTGGCGATTTCATGGTGATCCGCTTTAGTAACATTATCATTATCGATAGATTCCTCGTATTCTTTAATTAACTCTTTCAAAGCCTCCAGTCCACCGGCAATCGACATAATCGGTGACCGGAGATTATGGGTAATCCCCACAAACATTTGGCCCAGAGTCGCCAGCCTTTCCCGTTCAAGCAGGATTTGCTGATTTTCCTTTACTTGTTTGATATGTTGTTTTTCACGATCTTGAATCTTATTAAATGCAATCACCAGATTTCCAATTTCATCATTGGAAGTGACCGGGATTCTTTTTTCAAGGTTGACATCGGTACCTTCGGCGATTTCAGAAAGATTATCGGCAACAAGGGAGATATCACTGGCAATAGATTTGGAAAAGTAAGATAAAATGAGAATGTTAATAATAAATAACGCAATAAAGCCTACTAAAAAATATAAGGCCGCTTTACTTGAGACCACTTCATATTTTATCCCGACGATATATTCTCCATCAATTCCTTTAAGCTTGATGGCCGCCCCTTGTGTTTCGCCTGTTGCATCATATATATGTCCATTATACTTTGTAAAATAATCAAACAAATATATTGTAAAAATCTTATTTAATGGTATTCCATTTGATGTAATAATTTGTTTCTCCGGTGTGACAATGAAAGTGAACTCATTATTATTTTCCAATTTAACTTTACTAAGTAAGCGTTTTATCTGATCCTCATCAAATAAAGCCTGTGTTTTTTTTAAAACATCGACTAATTGCACTTTATATAATCGATATAGTAAATTTCCTTTTTCTTCGATTAATCTGGAATAGCCGATCAATGATGTAACCAGAATTGATGCAACAATCATTGGTACTATTTGAAGGAATATTTTATTTTGCAGTTTTATTCTTATTCCCTCTAATTTTAACCTCGCATCTGTTTTTAATAGAATTTTTATGAATAATTTTCGAGAAAAGATCAATGAGATAATCGAAGTTAAAGACATCATTGAAAAAATCATTATAATTATTTTTAATATAAAAATGGCCGATAAAACATCTAAAGTTGCAACGAAAGGAAAAACTATTAAAAAAAAGAGTATCGGAATTATAATTTGGGCTATGCAAATAATATACGGAAGATTAAGGCATTTTCGCCGAATCGCTTGATTTTCAGTTACTTCAGTACTATTATTATCAACATTCTTCCGCTTATCAATCCCCTTCAATACAATGAAATAAAAAATTGAACCCACTAATAAAGCGGCAAAAACTATTAAAGAGAATTGCATCAAATAGCTAAGCGAATATTTATTGGCAATTTCGGAAAAGCTGGGAGGGTAATTTAAAAGAACCGGAAACAGAAAATAAAATAATACCCCTCCAATAATTATAACAACATTATAGGTCAAAATAATTGCCAGGATACTATGTCTCTCTATAAATCCACTCCATATTGCATCTAATTTTAGGATAGTCTTCGATTGATGATAGTTTAAATAATTCACACAAAACTCCTTTTCAAGCTTTTTTTCCTTCATCATTTTTGGACTTTTCCTGATATGGAATCGAGATATAAAATGTTGTCCCTTCATGTTCTTTTGATTCAAAATATATATCCCCGCAAAAACGACCTTTAATTGTCAAATATGACATGTATAAACCCAGTCCGGTTCCTTTGGTCCCCTTCGTGGTAACCATTTGATTAAATAATTTATTTTGGATATTGAACGGTATTCCCTTCCCGTAATCTTTGATGGATAACAGCAAACGTTCATTACGGCATTCAATTTTAAAATCAATCATTCCACCTTCTTTTTCAGGGTATGACTGCATCGCGTTATAAATTATATTATTCAGGACTTGAACCAAATTGCTGACTTCGCCGTTAATTCTGATTTGCGGATCGGCATTGAGTTCGATGTTCATTTTACAATTATATTTCTTAAGTTCAAAATTGACAAGTAACTCAATCCGGGAAACCACCTCTTCGACACTGAAACTATAATGGGTTGACGCATTCAACTGAACCGCTTGCCCCCGAACGGCGGATAATAAATCCGACATATACGAACAGTATGGTTTCATATCGGTCAAGTCTTTTAACATGTCATCTGCCATTTCCATATAGTCTTCTTTCATAACACATGGATTATCCAATGATTCTTTTAATTCAGCGACTAAATCTTTTAAATCTTCGATATAACCGGCGATTGACATAATCGGCGATCGGAAATTATGGGCAATGCCGCCTATCATTTGGCCCAAAGAGACCAGCCGTTCTCTTTCCATCAGCATAACTTGATCTTTCTTAATCGTCTCAATATGTTGTTTTACACGTTCCAGAATCTTATTAAACGCTGCTTCCAATTCACCGATTTCATCATTTGAAATAACCGCGATTTTTTCCTCAAACCGATGATCTTCCATTTCGGCAATCTCAGAAAGATTTGATGCAATTGTTTTTATATCATCAGAAAGTGTTTTGGCGTAAAAATATAATACAAAAATTGCTACCGATAATAACGCAACCAATGTTATAACAAATGAAATAAGTATTCCAGATGATGCAGCATTATATTTAATACCGATAATCCAATCCCCATTCTTGCCTTTTATTTTTTTAACAGCGCCTTGGTCATCGGAACCATATTCGGCGTAAGTATGGCCTTGATATTGAAATGCAATCTCCTTGGTATATTTGATAAAAAATTTACTTAACGAAGTTTGGGGGGATGTCTTGATTTTTCCATTCGGAGCGATTAAAAATTTAACATCGTTTTTTTGCTCAAGTTCAATCTTGGAAAAAAAATCCTTTATTTGTGACCCGGTATAAACAGTAGTGCTATTCCCGATTTTATTTAATTGGCGTAAGTAATTACGAAAGATTAAATTACCTCTTTCTTTGGTAATCTGTGTATAGCCAACCAATGCCGTAAAAAGAATTGCTATCACAAACAAAGGAATGATCTGTAAAAAAGCTTTGGCCTTTAAAGTTATTTTAAATATCTTCTCATCATCATAGTTTTCCAATTGGATTTTACGTAATAATTCCCGGAAATACCCTCGGCTAAGAGTATATGAAATAACAGCCCATAATAATACGTAAGTAAACAAGATAAGTATTATCTTTATATCCGACCCAGTAAAAAAAGAAAATGTTGAACGCATGATAATAATCAAGAAAACCGGAAAAAATCCCTGAAAAAAATAAATGAGATAGGGAACATTAAGAATTATCCGGCGAATTTCTCTAATCTTATCAAGATCTTTTGCTTCAAAAACTTTTTCGACACTTTCCCATTTATATATTTTCCGATAAACCAATCGTAAAAACACATAAGTCAATAATGTGGTCATTGAGATGAGGAGAATAAACTGTTGATTATATGTAATTCCGGAGTATTCCTTGTCAAATTTTGTATTAATCGACCCCGGAGGATAATTCAAAATGTTCGGTATTATAAAATATAGAACAATACCCATGATAACTAAAATTAAATTGTAGTATACAAAAACTTTCAGGTTGCGTTTCCTTTTCTGATAATTTTTCATCATTATCACTTCACTTTTCTATATTTTCTTTAAACGTTTATATATTCAACGATTTTCATATGGCTAATTATTTTCCGGATATATGAAAACTCAATCTGAGGCCATATAAAACCTAAATGATTAAGAATCTCAATTGAATATGTGGAATCAATAATTATTGAAGACGAATAATTTAGTCTGCCATTTTCAAAATCATTAACTATTCCATACAGGATATCATGTCTGTTTTTATCCCGGGCGATTTCTTTTAAGCAATTATGAAATGTGAAGTCATCACAAACGGTAATTCTGTACCCCATTTCATTAATCATCCTTATTAATGCTTTTAGTTCAATATAATTATGATTAAATAAATGAAATGTTTGGCCGCTGTTATTTCTCATCAACAATAGTTTTACAATGCCCTTGCTGGTTAAGTCAACCGGAGAAAATTCAATTTTCATCTGAGCAATCGATTCCGGTATTAATGAAAGCCCAAGAATTGATTTTAAAACCCCATGAAATTTATTTTGCGTAATATTCCTTTGAAACACTCCATCCGAAAATCTCCCCGTCAGATTGCCAATCCGAATAATTATACCATCAAGTCCATTTTTAAGTTGCTTGGAAATAATCTTCTCCGCTTCAAATTTAGTTTGGACATAATAATTCCCATGAAATTTTTGGCCGATTTCTAAACTATTTTCATTGAAGAAGTGGTCTTTAAATTTTTGTTTGATAAAATCACCGGAAACGCTGGTAGTGGATATGTAGACCAAATATTTCTCTCGGCTAAATTCAATAATATTTTGGATTCCACCAATATTTACTTTAAAAAATTCTTGATATTCACCGAAATGCTTGACCATGGCCGCCGCATGAACAACAGTATCAATTTTTTTACTCAATCCATCATAATTCGATTTTGTAAGCCCAAAGTATTCTTGAGTAATATCGCCATTTACAACAACCACTCTTTGTTTATAAATATCATAGTTAACTTGAGGAAAATAAAAATTAATCAATTCATATAAACGGGATTTGGCATCCGAACCGCGGACTAAAATAAATACATTAATATCATTACAACTTAATAATTCTAATAGTATATGCATCCCCAGAAAACCGGTTGCCCCCGTTAATAGTACATTTCCGACCAATCTTTGTCCAAAACAACTGATCTGTTTTTCCTCTAGAAATATCCTTGAATTATTCCGTTCAATCGCCACGTCTGTTTCAGTTATTGAATCATCATTTATCTCCCGCTTTAAGATATGTTCCGCCAGATCTTTTATAGTATGCAACTGATAAAAATCCTGGATTTTTAAATTCCAATTGCGGTTAAATATCCCTGCCAATATTTTTAATATTGCAATCGAGTCACCTCCCAACTCAAAAAAATCATCGTTAATCCCGATTCCTTCTAAGCCCAGTATTTCCTCCCATATTTTTACAAGCGCTTCTTCAATTTCATTATTGGGCGGTTCATAACTGCTTTGGTTTCTCTCGATACTTGGCAACGCTGTAAAGTCAACTTTCCCACTTGGTAAAAAAGGTATCTTATCCATTTCTTTAAAGTATTGCGGGATCATGTAATTGGGCAGTTCGTCCGCCAAATATCTTCGCAATTCGGATACTTTTACTGCTTCCTTGACGGTATAGTATGCGCATAAATTTTGTTGATCATTTGCCACAATGATTGCCAATTGAATCGACTTATGTTTCATAAGCTTTTCTTTAATCTCATACAATTCAATTCGATGGCCTCTTACCTTTACCTGGTGATCAATTCTTCCGATAAACTCAATATTGCCATCCGGGTGCCTTTTGGCAATATCACCGGTGCAATATAATTTTTTCGTTGGTTCAAACGGATTGCGAACAAATTTTCTTGCGGTGGTCTCCTGATTATTAAGATATCCTCTGGCCAGACCATCTCCGGATACACAGAGTTCTCCGGGCATACCAGCCGGCAATAAATTGTGGTGTTTATCCATGATATAAACTTGTTGGTTTGATACCGGCGTACCAATGATTGATAATGTTTCTTGATCCATCCCGACAAACGCGGTGGTTGCAATGGTATTTTCGGTGGGACCGTACTCATTGATTAACGTTAACTTGGAGTTTATTGATTGGCTTAAGCCGGCTAATTCAGGATCGGCTTTTTCACCGCCCAGTACGACAAAACTTAATGATTGAAACGATTCCGGTGTTGCTTTTTGCAGTATCTCCTTATATATGGAAGGGACCAGGCTCATATTGGTTACTTGATACTCGAAAACCAAATGATGCGCGTTGAAGATACCGTCTCCCAGAATCAATTTCCCGCCGGATAAAAGACACGCATATATATTTGAAGCAAAACCATCAAAAATAAACGGCAACAACTGAAGGGTCACGTCATTATCCGTTAATTGATAAGTTTTTATTCTCCAATAAACATAATTGGCGACACTCCTGTGGCTTATCATCACTCCATTAGGATTGCCCGTGGTCCCTGAAGTATAAATAACATAAATCAAATCAGACAATTCATTTCGGTTTTCCAAGTTTTGATCTTCTTTTTGAAGTAAGCTAACATCCTTTAAATCGATTAGCTCTACATCGAGGTTGGCTTTTTTAGATGTTAATAACAGTTTTATATTCCCGTTTTGGATAATATATTTTTTTCTCGAATTCGGGTATTCCGGGTCAATCGGAACATAAGCCCCGCCTGCTTTTAATATACCGAAAATCCCGACAAACATTTCCAAAGACGGTTTTACCATTAACCCCACTATATGATTCGGCCCTACCCCTCTCTTTGTTAAAACATTCGCCAATTGATTGGCCTTTTTATTAAGTTCCCGATAGGTCAAACATTTACCCCTGAATACAAGCGCTATATTATCCGGAGTTTTGGCGGCCTGTTCTTCAAATAAACAATGGATGGGCTTCTCCGGATAAGGGCTGGTATTGGAGAATGTAAGCAATTCTTGTTTTTCTTCATCGGAAATCAATTGCAGTCTGGCGATTGATTGTAATGGGTTTTCAAGCACATGCCGGACCAAATTCATGATTTGATGAAAGAACCGTCGGATATCGTCTTCCGAGAATAGGTCAACTAAATAGTTACAATTAAAGACAAATTCGCCGCTATTTTCACGATCGCTAATATGGATTGAAAGTGAGTTGCTTTGGTGGCCGCAACTATGCCAGCGGCCTTTCGATTCTTCAAGGTAGTCTTCCTTACAACGTTTCGCATTATGAAATGTAAGGGAAATATCAAACAAATTATCTTGCGTATTATGTTTTTTCCGGAAGTCTTCCAAAATCAAGGAATATGGATATCTTTGATGTTTCATAATCAATTTGGCTTCATGATTAATTGTTTGAATATATTCCAAAAAACTGTTATCATCATGAATCATGAACCGGAAAGGCGCCAAATTGACAAACATTCCCACAATATTTTTTTCTCTGGCGTTTAGGCGGTTTAAAAGGGAAGTTCCGATGGATAAATCATTTTTATCGGTAATTTTTCGAAAATAGATGGCAATGATCGTCATAAAAAATACAAACGGGGAGGTCTTATTGGTTAAACATAAATTCTCGATTTGGTTTCGGGTCTCAACAGAAATACTAAACCCGATTCGATTGGATTTAGTATTATAGCTGTTTGTATTTCTGGGTTTTAAATAAATAAAATCCGGGATTGTCTTATATCTTTCCTCCCAAAATTGCTTCCCTTCGAGAAATCTTTTCGAATGTATAAATTCCTGTTCTGTCATAATGTACTCAATATACGACGGTTCTTCTTCCAAACAGGTTTTTATCCCACTGATAAAAGTGAAATAATCCTTTAAAATCTTATCAACAATCAGAACGATAGCCCAACCATCAGTAATGATATGATGTACTTTAGAATAGAAAGCAATTTCATTCCCGGGTAATTGGATTAATGCAAAGTAGAACAGGTTTGCATCATATAATTTAAAAGGGATAAGCGTCATATCATTTTCCCATTGATAGAATTCCTTCAGGCTTCGATTTTTATAATCCAAAATATCCAAGTCATAAAATTGATATTCTGCGATATATTGCCGGGGTTCATTATTGTCTCCGGGATTAATCCTTAACCGAATGGACTCGGTATTTTCGATAAACCGATTCAGGACTTTCTCAAAGATTATAAAATCCAAATTATGAACAAACCTTACCGTACCGGCATTATTTGAAATACTGGTATCCGGTATGGATTCTTCCGTGAGCCAAATCATTCGTTGAGAATACGTTAAAGGATAGGTATTGTTCATGTTACTCGCCCCCTTTTGAGAGATCGTTTTTAATTTTGGATTCAATTTTTTCGATAACCCTTAATATATCCAGATATGCATATGATATTGAAATATCCGTGTATGGTTTATTCGATGCCAATTGAACATATTCTTTGACAATATTAAAAGCTTCTTTATATGTTAGCGAATCTGTTGGCATCAAATTATTTATTTCCGATAAATCATTAATAGTAAAGGTTGGGGTTCTTCGATGGATTCGAGTCACTTAAAATCGCCTCTGTTTTAAAGAATCATAAAATTTTTCAATGGATAAATTTTTCCCTGTATTATTTTTAAGTAAACTAATTCTACGCAAAACCGGCTTTACCTGCGGTAAGCATCGAATAACATAAATAAAATTAAAACTATAAAAAACCGTTTTATTCTACTATCCACGGTCAATATGATACATTATGTGGAAAATCAATAAAATGATATTTGACTTTTGTGTGAATCATTCATAATAAAAAAACCCCTTAAAGGAGTTTCATTTAAAAATAAATTATATATTTAAAGTTAAAAGTCAAAATTCGGGATAGAATTTAAGGTAACATTTTACCAAATTACTTTAAACTCAGGATCTTTGATTGGTAACTTATAACTTTTGGATGTTTATCAATTATTTGATGTAAAAATATCAAAAATCCCCAACCGGCGTAAACGTTCCACCACATCATTCACCGATGTTTCATCAAATTTTTTAAGGATATTGGCGATATGGGTCCGGATTGTGGATGGTTCGATATGTTTAATACCGGCAATTTGGTTTTTGGTTTTGCCTTCGGCCAATAAACGCAATAACCATAGTTCACTGGGGGTTAACTGGTAGACAATATTCAGGGTGGATATCAGCGCGGCCCGTTCCGAACGCAATACCCGAAATTCCTCACGAATCATTCGGGCGATACGCGGGCGCAGCGGGGACATGTTTTGGGCGGCAGCACGCACTGCCTCTAAAATTTCAGCGGCCGAGGAGTCTTTCAGGACATAATCGACGGCGCCGGCTTCGAAAGCCGCGAATACTGTGTCATCATCGCTAAAATGTGTCAAAACTACACAATGAATGCTGGGATCTTTGGAAGCTAAAGCTCGGATTGCATCCACACCGGCTCTTGGAGTCTCCATTTCAATATCCATCAACAGTACTTTGGGATGGGAAACGATTGCCCGTTCAACAGCTTCAGCGCCGGTTCCGACGGAATCAATCACTTTCATATCCGGTTCATGGCTTAAGACCATGCTTAAATATTCCCGGATTGGCAACATATCATCGGCAATAATTAAACGGATCTGGGATTGGGAATTATCAACGGGTACTTCCATTTTTATCTCTCCTCGGCGAGTTATGAAAATGGGCCTAAAGCAGGTACGTTCATGACTCAAAAGCATGGCGCGTTTTGAACGATATAATTTTAGCTGAAATATTAACCAATTATTAAGTGTAATTTTTTTAGTAATTTCATTTGCCTGAGTGCGTATAAAAATCACTTCGTGTATTTCTCCTCATGTCCGTAGAACATGTATGGAGGCGATTTGATAGTCTTGCTTGCGCTGGTAAAGATGATAATACGAGGTGAAGCGTCCAAACAATGTTTTCCGAAAGTTCCGTAACGCTTAAGTGTAGTGTGTCTTCAATGGATTGGTTGTTTCGCTCGGGTGGCGTCCTAGTTTTTGGGAGAAAATGTGGGTTTAATTAACGGCGCGCCAAGATCAATGAATCGCCGGTCAAACTGGGGATATATATTCCAGCCTCGTTTGACCTCAGGATGATCTTTATAGTAATTATCCAGTTTTGAATTCCAAATTTGATCCAAACGGCTTAACTCTTTTTTTAAGTCACCCCCTTTGATTAAAATTTCCTTAAATACCGTACACGGATTCTCCGATGGCCGTTTCCATCCAGGTAAAATCGGATAAGTAGCCTTATAATCTTGATTCAAAGTCAGAGCGAAAGTTTCAAAACCGCGTACCGTTGTTGGTGGTTTGATTACAAATTCCTTAACCACTCTAGGGTCGGGGTCGATACATTTGCCTCGTTCATACATAATGGTGCGGACTTCATAACGAGTAAACCATTTAACTACTTCCCACGCTTCAAATTTATGACGGCACTGGCCATTTATGTTCCAAAAACCGGCAATCATCATCGCCCGGGATTTGCCATGAAAATTACCGTCATATGTGGGAATCGGAGCTACTCCCCAATCGCATTTTGCAGGAAATTGATCATTTAACACTCCCACATCCCAAGTCTCTCCCATGAACATCCCAATCCGGCCTTCAGCGAATTGAGCCCGCAAAGCATCGTTGGTAAGTAAGGCGGCACCGGGAAATAGTGATCCATCGTTTTGTAAATCCAATATAAGTTGAAAAACCCGTTGGTATCCTTTCATAGCCCATTTGCCGCGATTCCAATCCCAAAATGCGGGTTCGCCGTTAGCTTCCGCCCACTGGCTGGGCATCCATTCCACGGGCCAGGATTCCGCGCCACAATAGGCAAATCCATAACTGTTCCGGCAACGGACGGTAATTTGTTTGGCCATCCGGCGTAATTCCGGATAGGAACGTGGTGGCTGCTCCGGATTTAAACCCGCTGCCCGGAATAAATCCTTATTGTAGATAAGACGTGAATTAAAAACCTGGGTGGGAATGGCATATACATGTCCCTGGTGGGTTGTTAATCCTTCAATCCAATACCAGGAAGGCCAGCTTTGTTTCCATGCTTGAAAATCCGGAAAATCATCGAACCAAATTTGAGTTCCTTCTTTGAAAGGATCGGAATATCCGGTACTGAATCCGGTGCTATACAGATCAGGGCCCACTCCTTTTCGCTGCGCCTCCTGGAATAATTCCTCAGCGTCATCGCCTAAAATCCGGAGCGAAACCTTAATTCCTTTTTGCAATCCGATGGTGGCGTTAAATTCATTGAGCAGTTCTTTAATTAGATCGCTCATATGCCGTTGGTGAGTCCATAAAGTAAGATGAACAAACGGTTTGGAATCAGCGATAGTCTGTATGCCAACGAACCAAAATAATACCCAGCTCACAAGAACGGCTGTAAAACGCAGCCACCAATGGACTATTTTGTGGTTCACAAAACCCGGCTTTATTTTCGTCATCGTTTTCGTTCCCTTTATCGCCACTTTAAAACCTCTTTGTAAAAAGGAGTCACCATCCTTACGTTCCGGTGACCCCCAAAACTTTAACTATGAAAATTTCAAAAATCAGAGGGCTGACGGTTTACATTAGCCTTTCATACCACCAGCAATACCTTCCACAAAATACCGCTGGAATAAAATAAAGAATATTACGGGAATGATTGCGGTAATGAATGAAGTTGCCATCATCGCATCAAAAGGAACATTGATATTTGTACTATTCATTACTTGCAGCAGAATCGGTAACGTATAAAATCTTTCATTCTTTAGTACAATCATTGGTATCAAAAAGTCATTCCAAATTCCCCGGAATTGAAGAATCGCCATGGCCGCCAAAGCCGGTTTGGCCAGCGGTAATATAATCTGCCACCAGACACGGTAAAAACCGGCCCCGTCAACAATACCAGCCTCCACAAACGAATACGGCAAACGTACGAAATACTGCCGCATCAAGAATACCGTATACGCCGAACCGGCGTAAGGTATGATTATTCCCCATAAACTATTGGTAAGTCCGATTGTGCGTAAAACTTGATAATATGGAGCCAACATGGTTCCGGTCGGCAACATCATGGTGGCTAAAACACCGATAAACAATACATTTCTACCGGGAAACTTCAAAAAAGAAAAAGCAAAAGAAGCGAGGGAAGCAACCATTAACGTTAAAAAGATGCCGAAAACTACGACAAACGCAGAATTTAAGAAACCTATGTGGACATTAAACCGGCTAAATGCAACTGTAAATGAGTTCAATGTATAGCTGGCAAAGGAACCAAAGAAACCTTTGGTGAAAATTGCCGGCGGTACATTAAAGATTTCCACCTGAGGCCGGAATGAAACATCAAATAACCAAATTAACGGATACATAGATATCAAAGCGAGTAATGATAAGACCGAATATCCGAGCACACGCTGGATAATCCGGAATCGGTTTCCATTAACATTTTTGGGTTTTTTTAATACATTTACATCCACAGCTCTATCTCCTTTCATTCCTACTCATCAACCTGACCGAGTCCTAACATCTTCAACTCCGCTAAGCTGAAGACTAAAATAATAAAGAATACCAGCCAGCCGGCGGCCGCCGCATAACCCAGTTGGAACTGCCGGGCAAAACCATAATCATAAATAAACGCGACCAGCGTCATGGCTGACTTGCCGGGTCCGTAGCCGGCATTACGGAATAACATGAACGGGAGATCGAAGAGCTGTAAACTGCCGATTGCCGAAGTCACGAAAGTAAAAGCCATCGCAGGCTTCATCAAAGGAACTGTGATCTGAAACAAAGTACGGGTGCGGGAGGCGCCGTCCAATTTAGCCACTTCGTAAATGGTGGGGTCGATGGCCTGGAGGGACGCCAGAAAAAATACCATATGATATCCGGTCCATTGCCAGAAAGACACAATGACCATGATCAATACGCTATATGTTGAGTTATTTAACCAGTCGGTATTGTTGGGAAGACCCAATAAACCCATAATCCAGTTAATTGCTCCAAATTCCCGGTTAAATAAAGTTTGGAAAATCAAAGCCACAGCCACTCCGTTGATTAATACCGGTACGTAAAATGAAGCCCTTAATACCCCTCTAATCCTCTTCGAAATATTATTTAATATATACGCCATAATAAATGCCACCGGCATCTGCGTCAGCAAACATCCCAATGTAAATTTAAAAGTAATCCCCACTGATTTCCAAAATTCTGTATTGCCCATAATATCACTATAATTTTGCAACCCAATCCAGGAACCCGGATTAATCGCCTGGGCATCCGTAAAGCTGGTTTGAGCTCCCCGAATAAACACATACAAAGTAAAAACTGCCATTAAAATAAAAAAAGGTAATAAAAACGTATATGGGATTATTAAATTTTTAAATTTATACCATTGAAACCGGCGCGGGCGGGCTTGGCGAATTGGGACCATCGTGCTCAACCCAAGTCATCTCCTTTTAGATAAGAATAGTGGGAAAGTATGGAGTGCTTCCCCACTATTCATTATACCATAATCTGTTATTACTTCTTCTTCAGGCGGGCCATCGTTTTCGCTTGGGCAGCTTTTAAGCCATCATCAACGCTCTTCTTACCGGATACGATCTCGGTATATTCTTCGTTGAAGTCATTGATAGCATCCCAGAAGACATCTCCGGTATTCAGGCCCGGCATTTCTCTGGCCATTTGCACCTGGAGTTCGCCCAGCTTTTGTCCGCCAAAACGAGGATCGGGCACTTTGAAGGACGGATCGTCCAACAATGCCATGTTCGGAGGAAGCATACCGGTATCACGGTAGCGATACTTGATAGCGTTGCTGTATTGCATATATTCGATAACTTTGTAGAGTTGATCCGGGTTTTTGGCCAGTTTACAAATAGCTAAGAAAGTACCACCCCAAGAAGCGGTCCGCGGGCCACCTTTTTTGAAAACCGGCAACGGGCGGGCTTTGAATTGAACACCGGCTTTAGCGCCGTCATTAACCTTTTCAGTATACCAGTCGGGAGAAGCGTAGGACGCCATTCCGCCGTTCTGTAACAAAGCTGAGAAGTTACCCCAATCCCAGGAACACATGGTACCGGTCTTCAGATAGCCAAGCCATTTGTTCATGAACGCTTTAAATTCCGGAGAAGTAAAGGCCGGTTTGCCGTTTTTGTCCAAAATCTGGGCGCCGGATTGTTGCAACATCATATACATGGTTCCATTCAAACCATCGTTTTGAGGAATCGCGTAATGAGCCGGTTTTCCGTCTTTCTTCTCAGCGGCTAATTTCTCAGCGGCGGCGAAGTATTCATCCCAGGTTTCAATCGTGGCCATATCAACACCGACTGATTTCCATAACGCGTCGTTATATATGAGAATACAGGGATGGATGTCATGCGGCAAACCATAGACATGTTTGCCATAAGTAACAAACGCAACCCGTCCCGCAGGAACGTTTTTGAATTCGGTGGATTTGCTGGTCCACTTTTCAAGCGGATAAACAAAGGAAACTTTCGGATCAGCATAGAGAATCCGGTTGTTTTCAATCATCCATTCGATGATGTCCGGGAAATCCTTGCCATCCATCATGGCCGCTTGTAATTTCTGGATAAAAGCGTTTTGGGCCACCAAGGTGATATTGAGTTTAATATCCATGGCCTTTTCAATTTCAGCTTTCCGGCCATCCCATTCCGCCTTGTTGTTCTCAGCATACAACCACATATTGACCGTGCGTGGAGCGCTTAAACCAACGGTTGACAATAAACCAACCACTAAAGTAAGGGCTAAAATGGCAACTACAATCTTTTTGTTACTCATCCAATTATCCTCCTCATTTGATAGAAATAATGGTCGCGCCTTAAGCGCGTAAGAGCAATAATTCTGGTTAAGAGCATTTGAAGATCCTTGCCAAAATCAGACTACATTTCAAGACTTCGGACATATATCCATCGGACTGATAATCGTTGAAACTATAAGTCCGTGGGAGTGTAGGTCCCGAAATATATGTCCTAAATCACACCGAATATCGTACGACTACCACCTCCATTTCTTTGGTTCATCGTAAAGAATTGCTTGTTGGCAATCCAAATATGTCAACGATGTCCAGGAAATTAAGTAATATACAGCAGTCAGCAATTCTTTGAACAATGGAATCACATTTTAATTATCCTCCTCTAGGAAAAAAACGACTAGTAGGATATTTTCTAGACGCTAATATCAATGACCCGGCTTTATGAAAAATATTGTTTAGATTTTCTGGGCGGATCGGAGTACCACTTCCACGGTGGTTCCTGTCCCCGGAGGACTCTTTATATTAATAAACCCGCCATGCATTTTCACCACGCGATGGCAATAAGTTAACCCCAAACCCCAGTTGTTTTTGGCCGGCTTCGTGGTAAAAAACGGGCGATATACTTTATGCAGATTTTCTTTGGAGATTCCCGGTCCATTATCGGTGATCCGGATATAACTCCATTCATATTCCCGGTTCATGACCACCCAGATCCGGGGAGTATACCCTTTCTCTTGTTTCTCAGCCATTGCATCCAAGGCGTTTTGCAATATGTTTTCCAAAACCGCGCCCAAATGTTCCCGATCCCCCCAGATCCGGATATTGGCCTCCAGGCATTTGCATGATACGGAGACTCCCTCCAACCGGGTTGCACAACGCCGCATCGCCTCTTCCCAAAGCTCCGGCAAAAAAAGCCACCTGGAATTGACCTCCAGTCGTTTTGCCTGAATATGTAAAACTTCCAAGCGATTCAAGGCGTCAATACAAACATCCTTGGCCCATTGAATTTGAATCCGGGCCTTTTCCACCGGTTCACCGACCCTAACATTTTCCAATTGGCCGGAAGCCATATCCATGGCCATTTGAACCGCTAAAAAACGGTTTTTAAAGGAATGGAGAGCTAACCGCACCGCCTGATTAGCCAGATTGATTTGCTGATCCAAATTGGGGATGTTGACTTGCCATTTACCCAAATAACCGAATCGCAAGATGGCTATCATCACCGTTACCATCACGACAATAGCCGCGAACGGCACCGCCCGGATAAACGTATAATCAAAAACCGGATAATTGGGACCCAGTGGTAAAAGAGTAGTGGCCATGGTATGGGCATTTAATACACTAAATCGTCCCACGCAAAAAAGAATTAAGAAGAATAAACTTAAGACTAAAATCCCGATTCCCATACATAAGGCCTGAACTTTTTTTTGAAAAATTGAGGAACGCCAAAAAACCTGGTTAAGCCCCCAAACCGCATAAATGAAAATCCCGATGATTAAACATAATGAAGTAATATCAACAAACTGCAGCCCCTTTTCCCAGTAATTGTAATCGTTTGGATTCGCTATTAAATTAGCGCCCACCTTATATAACTGGAAAAAATGTTCCGGATCATAATACCATAATAAAAATACGGCAAAAAACATCATTCCGCCATAGGCTAATATCTTACACGCCCGTGTGCTAGACTTCTGGCGTTCCGAAGTATATGATACGGAAAAAACACCGACGGCGATCACAAAACCAACCGCGCTCCAAAGCCGGAACCGTATCAATTCATATAGTGAAAAACTTTCCAATAAATGCCATAACCAATCCGGTTGGGTGAAGTGTAGCCCAAAAACATCGTCCAGGACATAATTCCCAAAACGGGGGAACATACCGATCAAGCCCACAATGCAACAGCCAAAGGTAAAGATGATTAAACCCAACCAAAAGGCTTGCCCGCCACGAAAAACCCAAGCCAAGACAAACAAGGCAAACACCAGAAAAAACATGGCGATAAAGAGCATTCGGATAGCTCCTCCTTGTTCTCTAACACGACATGATAGGTATTCCACAAAAAATAATTTGATTCGAAAATTTACAACCCAGCCGGAAACGAACCTATTTTCGTGTTAATGATAAAAGAAAAATTCCCCAAAACTCCTTCGTTTCCTGCTAAAAAACTGATTATTCTTCGATTAATATATTCCAAATTATATTTCCGTCCTATTCCAAACAAATTTTCGAAATAATAATCCGGTTGATACCCGTCCAATCCAAATTCCTGTTTACGTTTTTCCTAATTGACAAATCTTTAGCGGGTAAATTATAATTACATAAATGGCATTATTTAGTTAGATATTTTTTATTTTTTAAATATTTTATCATAGATTTCGTTTTAATAAAAATTGGGAAAGGATAATTGAACCATCATGGAAAAAGGAAAATACGGTTATTTTGATTCGGCTGCCCGCGAGTATGTCATTACCAATCCGAAAACCCCTACCCCCTGGATCAACTACCTGGGCGACGGCATTTATGGAGGAATTATCTCCAATAACGGCGGTGGTTACAGCTTTGATCGCGATCCCCGTTTCAAGAGAGTATTGCGGTATCGTTATAATGCGATCCCGGAGGATCAACCGGGGCGGTATATTTACCTTAAGGATATGGAAACCGGTTCCACCTGGTCGGCCACCTGGCAACCGGTAAAAACCGAGTATGATGCTTATCAATGCCGCCATGGAATGGGTTATACCATCATCAATCTTGAAAAAGACGGAATCGCTTCGGAAGTTTCGTATTTTGTGCCGCTCGGTAAAAAATATGAAATCTGGCATCTAAAAATTCATAATAAAAGCAATCGGAAACGTTTCATCAATTTGTTTTCATACGCCGAATTTTGTTTCTTCGACGCCGCCAAAGACCAGCAAAATGTTGATTGGGTTCAACAAATCGGCCGGGGCGAGTTTGAGGACGATTTTATTTTCTGGAACGCCTTCATGAAAACCTGGGATCATACATTTATGACTTGCAACAAAAAACCTCATTCGTTTGACACCAACCGGGACAGTTTTGTCGGGCGGTATCATGATTTAAAATCACCCCTTGCGGTGGAAAACGGCGCTTGCTCCAATAGTATCTCCCACCGGGGAAACGGCGTGGGTTCTTTTTGCCACCAACTCGAGTTAGCCCCCGATTCATCGGAAGAAATTATTTATATCCTGGGAGTCACCCCGGATAAATCGGCTATCAAATCGGATGTTAAACCCTTGCTTAACCCGGCGGCGGTGAACCAAATGTTTGCCGCGTTAAAAGAGCATTGGCTAAATTACCTGAACTCATATCAAGCGGAAACCCCCGATCCCGAACTCAATTTAATGCTCAATACCTGGAATCCTTATCAATGCAAAGCCACGTTTAATTGGTCCCGTTTTGTATCCCTGTATCAGTTGGGTATTGATCGGGGTATGGGTTTAAGAGACAGCGCCCAGGATATTTTGGGAGTTTTGCAGGCCATTCCCGCCCAAGCCCGGGAACTGTTAATCCGCCTTTTGCAATGCCAGTTCGCCGACGGCCACGGTTATCACTTGTTTTATCCATTAACCGGCGAAGGCAGTATGGGAGAAGCCCAGGGCGGGAAATACAATTGGTATTCGGATGACCATCTCTGGTTAATCGAAGCCACCATCGCCTATTTAAGAGAAACCGGTGACTTTGAATTCCTTAATCAAACCGTTCCTTTCGCGGAAAATGGGGGTAAAGCTTCAGTTTGGGAACATCTGATGAAAGCCATCGATTTTACAGCGGCGCATCTGGGTGAACACGGAATCCCCCTCAATGGTTTCGCCGACTGGAATGACGCTTTAAATTTGGACTGCGGTAAAGGACGGGCGGAATCGGTTTGGACCGGAATGTTGTATTGCCGGGTATTAACCCAGATGAATGAGCTGGCCACCCGTTTGGGAAAGAATACCGAGGCGCAACGCTTTAAAGATCTGTTTGATGCCATGAAAAAAGCCATCAACGACCACGCCTGGGATGGAGAATGGTATCTGCAGGCTTACGATGATAATGGTGTCAAGGTTGGCTCGCACACCAATGAAAACGAAGAACAAATTTACCTTAATCCGCAATCCTGGTCCGTACTTGCCGGAATTGCCGATACTGAAAAAGCAACGAAGGCGTTAAATAAAGCGACTGAAATTTTAGGCACCGAGTTTGGTCTGGTATTGCTCTACCCCGCTTATAAAGCCCACCGGCCTGATCGCGGCGGAGTCTCCACCTATCCGCCCGGAGCTAAGGAAAATGCCGGTATCTTTGTCCATACCAACCCCTGGTTTATTATCGCTCAATTATTAACCGGACAGCACAATGAGGCCTATCAAAATTACCGCTGCATTTTACCGGCTTTAAAAAATGCCATACCGGACCGGCATGAAGTGGAACCTTATGTTTATTGTCAAAATATTTTGGGCAAAGAACATCCCCAGTTTGGTCTGGCCAGAAATTCCTGGTTAACCGGTACCGCCGCCTGGGCCTATGTGGCGGGAACCCAGTATCTATTAGGCATCCGCCCCCAATTTGACGGAATACTGATCGAACCGCATATTCCGGATTCCTGGGCCGGATTTACCGTGAAACGGAGATTCCGGGAACGGGAGTTGGAGATCATTTTCAAGGATAGTCAAACTTCCGGGTCCAAAATAAAACTGTTGGTAAACGGAAACCCGGTGGGGAGCGGGAACTTTATCCCCATGTCGTTGCTGGAAACCGGGAAAAAGCATACCATTCAAGTCATATACGAAGATTAAAAGAAAGTTTAGTGAAATAGGAATTCCTTATCATTGGTGATTCAAAAGGGCTGCCCAAAATAATTCCCGGCAGTCCCTTTTTATTATACCAGCGCGATAAAATTTCGACGCCGGAGATTATCCCGACCCGCCATGCAATTACGAAAAACCATATCCGGCCAAAGCAACGACTCACTTGATTTTTGATGGAAGGTATATTATAATATTTCCTGATTTCTTGATAATTCCTGGGTTACCATCTTTTTTTACAGATGGCGCCGATGAAAAAAAAGAAAAACGAAAATAAAAATGGAAAAGGAGAATCATTATACCATGGAAATGAATTGGCTGAGCACGGATTTTAATCAGGACCAATATATTCTGGCGGGTGATATCGGAGGCACCAACACCAATCTGGCCATAGTGGGCGTAAAAAACGGAAAATTCACCATCATCCTGGAATGTGTCTATAAATCCGGTGAGATTTCCGGGTTAGTGGCGCCTTTACAAGAAGTCCTGAAAATCGCCGCGGATAAAAATAGCAGCTTAAAACCGAATCTTTGTTGTATCAGTGGCGCAGGCCCGGTAGAAAATAATTTCTGCAAACTGACCAATCTGAAATGGGACATCGACGGCCAGGAAATAAAAAAGGCAATCAATATTGAGACATTGGTCATCAATGACTTTCTCGCCATCGGCTACGGCATTCCCACTTTAAATGTCGATGATCCCAAGCAAATCACGAAATTACCCCACCCGGACGGTTCGCTTCCCGCCCCGCAAAAAGGATCTTCCAAAGCGGTGGTTGGCGCGGGCACCGGTCTGGGAGTCGGTTTTCTGGTAGAGGTGGGCGGTAAATACTATGCTTCCCCATCCGAGGGCGGACATTCCGGTTTCGCCAGTTTTGATGAAGAAACCCAAAAAATCAAAGACTTTGTGGCCAAAAAACTCGGCAAAACACCAGGTACCGAACCGTTCGTATCCGGGCAAGGAATTAATAATATTTATCAATATTTTAAATCCGAAGGCCTGATTAAACCGGAAGGTATCTTCAATGAGATCGATGCCGCCGGTGACGAGGAAAAACCGGCGCTGATCTCCAAATACGCCGCCACCAATAATACTTGTAAAGACATTATGAAAATTTTCGTTAAGATGTATGGCCGCTTCGCCGGCAACGCCTCATTACTCTTCATGGCGCTCGGCGGTCTGTATTTGGCCGGTGGTATTGTTACCAAAAATGAAGCGCTCTTCCTGGAAGATCAAATTTTCATGAAGAACTTCACCGCCAACTATAAGGACAATATCCAGCAGTTGCTTGCCAAGATACCGGTTTATATTGTCAAGGACTATTCCATTTCGATCTACGGAGCGGCAAATGCGGCAATTACCTTGATGAACAAATAAAAAGTCAAAGGTCGAACATAATATTAGGAAGGTGTTTGTTATCGTGGATAGGAACTATGATTTTCCACCCGCTTTGGTGGCGGATATGGGGCAAAAGGGTATTGATGTTGATTTAACCTGTAAAATACTAACTCAATTCAATGCCGGAAAATACGACAATGTCCAACCAATCAAAGTTACCAATATCCCGGAGGTTGATGGCCGGGTCATTTTAGATATGACGGGAGATATTATCGAAAAAAATGATCTGGCCACTGCCCAAAAAAATATCGATGGCTTAGGGCTTACGATAGATTTAACCAGGATCGGAACGGTGAATGGATCGGAAATAACCTTTGATAAAGCCACCTTGACCCGGTTAGGAATCATGCTTTTCCCAGTTTTAGCCTATGGCATTTTAAATGGCGGTTCCGCCAGCAGCTATATCGATTATAAAAAGAATAGAGCTTTTAATGAAACTCTTTTTGACATTTGCCATAACGAATTTAACATTTTAGAAAAAATATCCAGGGGCAAAGCCAAAGGGTTAACGCCTGCTTTTATCAATCAAGACGGCACTCCAGGACCAAGTTTTATTGAGTTGAAAATGAGAGCGTTGTTGATTGATGTTTTAAAGTATCAAGTCATCCTTCAGAAACAGCCGGAAATCTTGCTTCCCATGTTCCAGATGACCAGCGTATATAATGATCAGGAAATACAGGAAGCATACTCAGACTACCGAAACAGCGACTTACTCACCGATCTTACCCGGGAAACCAACGTGGATATCACGGCGGTTAGAACCGGTATTCAACCCATGTTGGCCGCTTTTTCACCAAGCAGCGCAGGAAAACCGAAAACTATCTTTGATCGTGCCCATGGCAACGAAAACAGTACTCTGCCAATGCCGGGTGGGCATGGCCAAAACTTCATTATCTTGCGCCAAGTTTATCAAGAACTGCTGGCAAACGGAATTAAGTTTATTTATCTGGGGAATGTGGACAATCTTGGTTTCACGGTGGATCCGGCGGCCCTGGCGGTCATGGCCTTAAAAAATAAGCAAGCCGGTTTTGAGTTCGCTTTCCGGACAGTAGTCGATGTGAAAGGTGGCGTGCTCATCGAGGATCAATACCACCGGTTAAATTGCGCCGATATCGGACCAGCCATCTCCAAAACCGAAGTTTTAAATGCCGAAAAATCAGGGAAGAAGATCCTGTTTAATTGTGCCATCGGACTGTTTAACTTGGAATATCTGGTAAAAAATCTAGATCATATCATCGATAACCTGCCGATGCGATTTTCCGATCAGGATAAAGACGCCGGTGTCTATTCCCAGGCGGAGCAGGTAACCTGGGAGATCATTGGCATGCTGGATGATTTCTTAATTTTCGGAGTGGATAAATATAAACGTTTTCTAGCCGCCAAGATGCTTCTGGAAGGGTTGATGACCAGCGGGGTAGGATTGGATAATCCCGCTTACCCGGTGAACCCCGATCCGGAAAAAGATTTAAAAGCAATGGCTATGAAATTAAACGATGGGCTACAGGCCAAGTTGACCAGTGTTTATGGAATGAAACAGGCCGGTGGACGTTGGGTTCCGAAAACCGTGGCGGAGTTAAAGAAAGAGATTATGGGGGAAACCGGAGTATTATTCACTTCCACATTGCCGAAATAATGTCCAAGTTTTGTAAGCGGAATTGTCTATATTTTTAGAACCAATCATTTAATAAAAAGGGGCTGTCCCAGAAGTAATTCTGTACAGCCCCTTTTAATATTACGATATTTTCGCCCAAGCTTCGTTTGCGAAGCCTCTTTCGGCAACCACTTTTTGGGCCAGTTCCTTATTGATGGTAGCGGCTTTGGCAACCTGTTCGGCGGCCAGATCCATCTCATTCTCTCTGGAAAGGGTATGTCCCAGTTTAACATGGAATTTTACCATTAATTCATCCCGGTCACTGGGTTTGATTTTGCCATTGGTGACGGCGATTTCCACGGCAAGAACGAATCCATCGGTATCCACCCGGGCTTTGGTAATATAGAAACCGTGCTTACCGCCTTCGCGGGAACGGGAAGAAGAACCGGCGGTATTTTGCGGAATCCGGTAAAGGGTCGGTATCTCACCGTTATAAACAAATTTGCCGCCGCCCGCAGAATATCTCATCCAGGCGTGGGAATCCTCGGAAACTTTTTCCGGAGGGAACGGATATTTGTAAGCTAGTTCGGTTTTCACCACGGTGGCTGAGGTTAAATTGGTGTAACCTTTATCGGTTCCGATCTCAATCCAGGCATTGGTTCCTTGCGGCGGGTTTTGTTGGTGGCCTTCCAGGATCTCAACGATGGATTGGGTTAATTTCTCCATGGGAACAATTTTACTGTTTTCGTCGATGACTTTAAAAGTGGAATACACTACACTGGCTTCCGGATCGGAAACGAAGATTTTCCGGGCGACTTCCAAACGCCGCGGATCGGAAAGATCATCGGCATCAAGGAAGAGCACTATGGGTGAATTGTTTTCATACGCCCATTTGATCCCCATATTCCGGCAATAACCGGGGCCGTTATTGGTCTCTTTAAAAATAATGTGAATCTTTTTATCCGGGTTGTTCTTTTGGACTTCTTTCAGGTAATCTTTGGCTTCCTGGCAGGGCGATAAGTCGTCGATGATCACCAGTTGCCAGTTCTTATCGGTTTGATCGAAGATGGTCTTCAAAGTTTCATCCAGATACGTCTTGGTTATATCGTTATCCGGGCGGTAATGCGGCATGACAAATGTAGCGGTGCCATTTTTAAAATCCATCATATGTAGGGTCCTCCTCAAATTTTTTTATTATTTTCATACTGCAGGATTTCTAAAATAAAAAAAGTAACGTATAAACCGAACACATCACTCCTCTTTGCGTTTCAATTTATCTTTTAGGGAGCAAAACCATAAACTTTATCCGGTTTATCTTGTATAGCCTGGTATCAAAATCAATGATTGACGGTATCGGCCATAACGATAAACTTATGAAACACTGGCAATAAGGCATCAAGCCAGATGTTACTTAGTATAACACAGATCTTTAAAAAATTAAACCCCGATTTTGTAAATTTGTGAAAGAAGCTTGGATGGGAATATTTTTATATCATCCAACTAAAAAAGGCTGTTTATGAACAGCCCTCACCATATTCATCAAATCTCAATTCCGCCGGAAAACATCAACAAGACTAAAATTAAGAAAATAATAAAGGATATATTTCCGCAACACCCCTCAAAGATTCCAGCGCTGGTGTCTCTTTTAAACTCTTTCTCACATCGATGATGCTTTTTCTCTTTATGACACTTGCAACGTTCTTCTTCGCAACGATGATGCTCTCTCTTCCTATGACACTTACAATGCTCCCCCCGGCAACATCTGTCTTTACTCATTATCAATTACTCCCTTTCTGCTAAAATCGCCTGTACGTGAGTGCTTTTGTCTTAATCTCAAGTTTTAATCGGGATTAGTTGGATAGTCCTTTATTTCGAATATCATACAGGCTAATATATTATAAGCAACCGGCAATTATTTTGGACAATGAATATATCCTTTTTCTTTATTCTTTTGGCATTTCCACAAAATCTATTTTCTTACGAATCTGATAAATCCTTTAGCTGTTTTACAATTAAAATGAACTTAATTACAAATCCAAAAAAATTTAACTCCCTCTCTAGGAGTCTGTGTGGATAATCGATTATAGTAAAATTCAGCGGAATTGTTAATTTTGGCTGCATTGTACAAATTTACCGAAAGGGCTTATATTTTTAGCACCGAATTCATGGTATACCAAATAAGTTTTAAGATTGAAATTTTAAAATTTATTGGAAATCAATCCGGAAGGGAGAATGTATGATGAGACAAATCAGCAAGTTTGCGGTAATCGTATTAATATGCACCGGTTTGTTGGTAATGAGTATGGTTCCGGCACTTGGACATACTATTTATTATTCGCAAGGGTCCCAATATTCATCCGGCGACAATGGCTTTTATAATCCCAATTCCATCACCAAATACTTTAATCAATACTACCCAAAAGCTCAACAATACCGGATACCAACCTCACCCCGGAAGCCGGCAGCTTCTCTCCCGGTTACACCCTCAGCGCCAACGGCTTCTAATCCTTCGAGTAATGGATTGTCCGCGGAGGAATCAAAAATGGTGAACCTGGTCAATCAGGAACGAACCAAGCAAGGTGTCAAACCGTTAGGTGTCAACATGGTGTTGGTGGGTTTAGCCCGGCAAAAAAGCCAAGATATGGTGGCTAAAAACTATTTTAGCCATACCTCGCCCACCTACGGTTCCCCATTTGATATGATGCGCAACGCCGGTGTTAGCTACCGGACCGCCGGGGAGAATCTTGCCGGAGCAGCCACTACAGAAAGCGCCCATCAAAACCTAATGAATAGTTCAGGCCACCGGGCCAATATTCTTAACTCCAGCTTCAACCAGGTGGGAATTGGAATTGCTTCGGGCAGTGTGTATGGTAATATCTTCACCCAGATGTTTATTAGTCAATAAGGATTGGATAAAAATTGAACTTCGCTAGTTTTCGGCGAAGTTCAATTTTTATTTAGAAAACCAACAGCTAACTTTTTTGGAGAAGATTTTTATTCGCCAGATAACGATTCCCAATTTTTGGGGAGCCCAGGCGAGGATTCGCCATAAACCCAATATCAACGGGATAATTACTGGACTAAAAAAGGTTAAATATAAACCTATGCCGATCAGAATTAATAACCATACATAGAACCGCAACTCAAGCCAAGTTCCCCAGAAGATAATGGGAGTAATCAAAATAAAAGCCAATCCCCAAAAACATAGATCACCGATAATATTTAGGCTACGTATCCGGGTTCGATACCGTCCTTTTTTTTCGATGATTTTCCCCCGGAACACCCGGTAAAAATCAAAAAAGACCCCAAAGATCATCCCGGCCAGCAGAACTATCAATAATGAACTTAATTGAACATTGATATGATCCATCAAGACCCCACCATTGGCCGCTTGTTTTATTTAAAAAAGTGAATTACTTCGTAAACAATTTTCGACTTGCCCACCAGAATAAGATCAACCAACAAGCGAATGTAATCCCAAAGAGCCACTTTAAGCCTCGCTGCAATTTAATTGAAAGTTTTAATTGCTGATCAATCGTATCTTTACGGACATCTTTCCAAAAAGCGATAATATTTTCCACATAATTCCGGGTTTCCTTGTATTTCGGGTCCATTCCCGGTTTAACATTGGAAATCCCGGCATTATATGCTTCCAGCGCCAAATCCACCCTGCCGTCATATTTGACCAATAACCATTGAAAATATTTGGTTCCCACCCGAATGTTGGCTCCGGCGGAAAAAATGCAGTTTTCCCCCGCCTTACAAATGTATTGATTACTATGTTTTCCTGAGCAGGTTGAATCACTGTACTCCCGCCATACTTCGGGCATGATTTGCATCAACCCCCGGGCTCCCGCGTGCGAGACGGCCCGTGGGTTAAAATTACTTTCCGTTTTGATGATGGCAAATACTAAATTGGGATCAACATTAAAATGGAGCGCATTTTTATTAATGAGCCGGATTAAAGGTTGCAGATCACCGGTCAGAACTTCGTTATTATCGGTGACCGTCGCCATCATTTTCAAGGTTTTGACTAAGGGGGCCTCGGTAACCACAATCCCGAAACCGGTAATACTCATCACTACCGTCGTAAAGAGAAAAAATGAAAACAGCCAAATTTTGTCGACAGTTCCCTTGTTCCGAAAACAATCCGCCAATACGACTAAGGGGCTGAGTAAAAATTTAAATAAGGTCAGCACCCAATAGAAGATTGGGGCTGGTTTCATTCGCTTTTTTAGATTACCATTTCGGGAAGGCATCTTTCCACCTCAATAAAAATAAGTAAAAACTATTTCTATGGAAATCCACAGATTCCTTCCCGAATCGCTACTTACTTCATCAATCGGCTAAAAAATCCCTTGCCTTTTTTGGGGCCATCCTCCAGATAAACGAAGGAATGGATATCACCATCAATGACTGTTTTCCCCTGATCCAGGTTGAGCTGTTGTATGTGTAATCTGGCCCCTTTGATCTCCAATGTTCCGTAATCGGTTTCAATGTAAATAACCTCCTGATCATAACTCCCCAAATTCCTAACACCTTCAATATTTAATAAGCCACGATTCATTAAGGTCAATTGATGTTGTGACTCAACGATGCGTTTCTTTTCTTCCATACCCACCATCCTTTTAACCGATGATAACACCTGCCACATCCCGATATAATCTATTCAAAAAAAGACGGCAATAGAATTTATCATAAAAAAATACCCAGTAAGAAAAAAGACGATCCCCCGAATCGCCTTAAAACAAATATATGAATATCCAATCCGTGGAATCCGTAGCTAACCTTTTACGCTTCCGGACTCTAGTTTCACGCGCACTTGTTATGTTACACTGTTGAATTCTATAGGATTGAACTTACAATCAATTGAGATTACCAAATCTTCACGACATCCGCTTTGGGATAATAATGTAAAACAATGGCCTTATAGCTCCGGTTACTCTTCGCCAGGGCGTAGGAGCCCCATTGGCATAAACCTACCCCATGCCCGAAACCGCGCCCCTTGATGCCAATCGCTCCCGGTTTATTCTCAATTTGATCCGACAACCAGATGGAACGGACTTTCTCTGGTCCCACATTGATCCGGAAATCGGCGCCGGGGATGGTAACCGACCCTTGTGTACCGGTAAATTGTAATGAGGTAGCGCGGTGAGTGGCGCTTCGCTCCAAAATCGCCATTTTTGTTACCGTGCCAATCGGTTTCAGGTTCATTTTTTTAGTGACGTTATTGATATCGGCATTGGTCAAAGTAGTTTGCCAGTATAATTCATTTTTGGGAATCACCTCTGCTTCCGGGCAAGTGACTGATTTTATATAGGGTGGTTCAGGCTCTTTGTAAGCCAAACCCTCTCTGGCATATGTGGTGACTCCACCGCAACTGGCGGAATACCAACCCTTGATATACCGGTTTTTATAAACAAGGACCAACCCCTTGGTCATCTGTACCGCCCGCCGGATTATTGGAGTAATCGCCGCCGCATTATAGGCTTGGGCCTCTTTCTCATCGGTGGAGATATCCGTTCCATGAAGGGCGCGGGTTCCACCCCGACCCAGAAATTCCATGGTAAAAGTGCGGGCAATGATAGCCTGCGCCGCATAAGCATGTAATGGCCAACCCGGTTTCATCTCCCCGGCCACTACCCCGGTAAGGTATTCATCGATATCCATCTGCTTCTTCTGCCCATTAACTTTGATAAATACACTGATCATTGGTGGTTTTCCGAAACGGGTCACCCAATTTTTAAATAAAGTGCCTTCTTTTCCGGGACAACCCGTATTGAATAATACAGAGCCAATCAATAACAATGCCAGCCAATGAATTTTGAAGTTTCTCATTAATCCGCTTCCTTTCCCCAACCTGAATTCATCTGCTAGCTTTTCATTTTTGATTAATTTTATACATTCAATAAAATTATTTGCTACGAATTGGGAGGAGCTTCCGTTAAATTTAAAGAATATAGCAAAAGTTATCAACTGACATCCATACACTTGAACATGCCCGCACAACAATAAGAAGTATTTACAATACCAACTTTACCCAACTAGCAAAAAAACCGGAAGTCCTGGAGTTATGGAAAAATTATAAAAAAATGAGAGTACTAATTAGCTTAGACGGTAATCATGATAGGTGTGAATATCTGCGCAAAGGTTTTATTCGCTGGCTTAAGCGCAATGTATCTTTGGTTAAAACCTTTACCCAAATCCATAGGTCAATGGTATTCTTGCATACAATATATGAACAGCGAGGACAGGACAGATTTAATTCCCAAGTTTCTTGACTATACAAATAAACTGGACAATTTGCGAAACGAGAAATGTCTGGATGCATTTCCCGAATTAAAATCAATTTTTTCTTAAAAAATAGATTGGCCCGGGAAATACAGCGTGGATATTAATGAAGAATCATAATTTGAGTATAGGAGGGTACATTATGGCTGAAATTAAATTTGAAATCATTAAACACCTTGGGGTATTGTCCGAAGGAGCCAAAGGTTGGACCAAGGAAGTCAATATTGTAAGTTGGAATAACCGCAAACCGAAAGTGGACATTCGCGAATGGGATGAAAATCATGAACAAATGAGCAAGGGGATTACCTTGAATAAAGAGGATATGATCAATCTGAAAGAATTGTTGCAAGATTTGGACGTTGAGCAATTGGAAGTCGAATAACCACTACCCTTTTTGCAGCTACTTAATACTACTTTCAAAATAAAGTGAGAGGGCTTACTACTTGGCCCTCTCCCACAGCTCATCCATTTCCGCCAGTGTCATTTCCTTCAAACTCCGTCCCATTTTTCCGGCCTCACTCTCCATGAACCGGAACCGTTTATTGAACTTGTCCATGGTTCTGCGCAGCGCTATCTCGGAGTTGATATGTAAAAACCGGCCTACATTCACAAGCGAAAATATTATATCCCCGAATTCATCCTCCAACCGTTCCCACTCTGGACTCCCTTTCTCCGGAATATGATCGCGATCCAAAATCTCTTCAAACTCCTGAAATTCCTCCTTGGTTTTTTGCAAGGGACCTTCCAGATCGCCCCAGTCGAAACCCACCTTAGCGGCTTTACTTTGTAGTTTTTCAGCTTTTTGCAACGCCGGAAGATCTTTGGGAATACCATCCAGGGCCGATTCCCGCTCTCCCGGTATCTCGCTTTTCTTGATCTTCTCCCAATTTTCCAGCACCCCGGACACCCCGGACACCTGGACATCACTGAAAACATGAGGATGCCGGCGAATCAGCTTGTCCGAAACAGTATCGATGACCATGTCAATGGTAAACCGGCCTGCCTCGGCGGCCAGTTGGGCGTGAAAAATCACCTGCAACAGCAGATCGCCCAGTTCTTCCTTGAGCTTGTCCGGATTTCCACCATCAATGGCTTCCAACACTTCATAAGTTTCTTCAATGGCGTAAGGTTTCAGTGACTGGTGGGTCTGCTCCCGATCCCAGGGGCAACCGTTCTCACTCCGCAACTGGGCCATAATTTTCACCAAGCGTTCCAGATTCCGGCCTAAACCGGTGTTCTCAATGGTTGGGGAATCCGTAGCCGGTTTCGTATCTTCTTTCGCTTCCTTCATCATATCGAATCAATCTCCTCTTTTAATTGAACAATCCGTATAATCTGTTAAATCCTAATGAAAGCACCGAAATTCGGAATCCCTTTTAATCTTTTTAAAAAAAATACCTGCTGCGCCTGCTTTCGTCCATGCCGTAGCAATAAAATAACCAAACTTCCTTACCATGGCCGGCCCCTAATTGCAGGTTCATCGGTTCGATTTTACTGATTCGTTTCAGATACAAAAACAAGAATTTCATTAGGGCAAACTAATTCTAATTTTGCAATATTATTTTAAAGTTGGCGTACGATGAGACGGAAAGGTTTTACGCGCGATTTTAAATAACTTTTCTATATCTTGTACCCCAATTCCTCCCGTTATCCACAAAATTATGAAATAGATCACCACACTGCCAAACCCTACTAATAAAAATTCCCATATGAAATATAAATGAAGCACCCGCTCTAAATACAGTCCAACAATCAGCATTGTAACCCCGCCTAGTAACGCTGCCGGCAAAAAAGTAAGTTTTACCTCCACCAGCCGTTTCACGGCGGCTAGATTAAGGCTAGCTGTTACACCCGCTCCACAAGCCGTACCCAAAGCGGCCCCGTATAGATTTAAACCGGGCAAACCGGTAGTTACAAATGTTACCGCGACTTTGATAATGGCGCCCGCTAAAAAATTGATTAAAGGTAGGCTAGGATGCCCTAAACCCTGCAGGATTCCGGCTGTTACTTGCTCAAGACCTAGAAAGAGCACAGCCGGAGCAAACCAGGACAAGATTTCGATTCCGCCGGCTCCATATATTATCCGGTAAATCGAAGAACCACAGAGAAAAAAGATAACAGCCACCGGAACCAGATAAAGCACCGCCAATCGCAACCCATCCCGGATATTGCCGGTTAATAATTTTTTGCCCCCGGCCGCATTAAAGGCTGCAATGACCGGCACCAAATTGGTATTGATGGCTCCGGTTACAATCATCGGCAAATATAACACCGCCCATGAGTTCCCCAACGTTCCCAAGGCTGAAGTCGCCTGCCGGATAGTATAGCCGATGCTCTGTAATTTGGCGGGCACGATGATCGAATCCAATGTCTGCAGTAACGGCATTAATATTACCGCAATGGAAATTGGTAAAGCCAATTTCACCAAACGGCTGATTACCGGGAGTAATTTCTGAGAATCAGCGGCTCCGAATCTTCCGGGGAAAGATATCGATTCTTTCGTATTCCACCTTCTTCGGAAATATATGATAAATAAGTAGATTAATCCGGCAACTCCACCAGCGGTAGCTCCAAAAGCGGCTCCTGCGGCCGCATGCTCGATCCCGTTCTCCAACAACAAAATTGCTAATATCAAGGCTACCGCTACTCTGACTATTTGTTCGATGATCTGGGAAAGGGCGCTGGGCCCCATATTATGCTGCCCTTGAAAGTAGCCTCGCAAAGCCGCCATCATGCTCATGAAAAAAATCGCCGGCGCCAATGCCCACATGGCATAAACTGCTCTGGCGTCTACTACAACGCTACTCGCCAGCCACGGCGCCGCTACCGCCATACTTAAAGAACCCCATAAACCCAGTAACAGCATCAACAACATTGCGCCCCGGAATACATTTCGCAAACCGGAAGTATTGCCTGTAGCCGTTTGTTCAGCGATGATTTTAGAGATGGCGATGGGTAAACCGGCCGTGGATAATGATAAAAAAATCAAATAAATCGGATACGCCATTTGATAAAGCCCGATCCCTTCCGCGCCAATCAATCGCGCCAAGGGAATCCGATATGCCGCCCCCATCAGTTTCACGATGAGCCCGGCTCCGGTTAACAGCGCGGTGCCCTTTACGATCGAAACTTTTCCCTTCATTCTACCACCTGTAAAAGTTAATCAAAAAACCGTCTTAAAATGATACGCGCATTATAACGGTTTCATGATTAAAAGATACATTGACCGTAGATGATTAAGATATATAACCCCTATCAAGAAAATAACGAAAAACAAGCCGGGTTTCGCATTGAAACTCCGGCTGAAACTTGACCAGGATTTAACTGATTAAAAGGATTCTCGAGATTTATTTTTAAAAATTACTTATTAACTGGCTATTCGCAGCCCATGACTCGTGACTAATCTTTTAACCCCTGAAAAACAAGAATGTCAACAAGATAAACAGCGGAATCAGAATCATACCGGAATACATCATATAGCCAAAGAAATGCGGCACCTTGATCTTCTGTTCCTCGGTAATGGATTTGACCATAAAATTCGGCCCGTTACCGATGTAAGTATTGGCGCCCATAAACACGGCTCCGGCGCTAATGGCCAGCAATAAATCCTGCCTGACTCCAATAAAAACAGGAAAACCACCGTCACCTATACTCCGGGTAACACTTGCGGCCAGTGAAGTGAACGTAAGATAAGTCGGCGCATTATCCAGGAATGAGCTTAAGCCCCCGGTCAGCCAAAAGAATTGCCAGGGTTGGGTGACGCCCAAGGAAGCGCCCTTTTCCTCAAGCAATGCCAGCAAGGGTACCATGGTCACAAAGATCCCGGCAAATAAAATCGCCACTTCGGAGATAGGGTTGAAAGTAAATTTATTCTCCGTCCGCAATTCTTTCTTGGTGAAGGCCATGGACAATACAATCATCAAAACCATGATAAGTTCCAGATAAGGCGTTGGAGTTTGGAAAAAAACCGCCAAAACGACCCCGGCCAGAAACAATAGATTGATAGTCCCGGATATTGAAAGCGGTGTTTTTTGGGTATCATCTTTCTTAATGTGGGAAATCTTCTCTTTTTTATAACAAATCGAATCCCAAATATAGAACACTGTCAACAAAATCGCAATAGCGGTAATCCATATCGGGAACAGTTTCAAAGTCCAAATAAAAGGAACGCCACGCAGGTAACCCAAAAACAGCGGCGGGTCTCCGAGCGGCGTTAAACTGCCACCGATATTCGATACGATAAAAATAAAAAAGACCGGAATATGGATAATATGTTTCCGCTGACTGATGGTCTTCAGTAACGGCCGGATTAACAGCATACTGGCGCCGGTGGTACCGACCAAATTAGCGAGTACCGCCCCGATGAATAAAAAAACCGTATTCACCGCCGGAGTAGCCTTTAAATCTCCCTTGACTAAAATTCCGCCGGAGATGATAAATAAAGAGGCTAACAACAAGATGAATGAGAAATATTCCTTCGCCGAATGCAGCAATTTCTCCGGCGAGTTGGCGAGTAGGAATATAAGGACCGGAATGCTGACGATAGCCGCAACGATTGCCTTATTACGGTTCTTCTCCCAAAAGTGAGGAAAAGCCAGTGGCATAACCGCTATCATCAACAATAAAATAACGAAGGGTAAACAAATCATTAAAGGGATCTCATTTATTCCATGCATTTTGAACCCTCCACTTGGAAATTATTTCAAAACAGTTTGCTCTTTAGCAAACTGTTAGAGGCAATTTTTGAACTTATCGTTTCATTACATATAGTTCTTTATTTATTATGGGAATAAGCCGTTTTGGCTTGAATTTCCTGTTTCTGATATTGAGATTACTGGCCCCGTTTTCGTGATTTCAAATAAAAATCAAATTTCTCCATATCACCGCTAGTTTTAAAGGCGCTCCAGGGAATGTAAACAAAAGATTTTTTCGAAAAAAACAACTGATAATAACCGGACTTTTTAACAACCCTTACAATCTCACTCATCAAAATTTTCTGGGAAGCGCCATCCGGAAACCGGCAGGTAAGCGATTTATCATCGATTTCGAAAAACCGCTCCCGGAAGAACCATTTATTCTTTTTAGAATTCATATGAATCCAACAGCGTAATATCAAATATGAAAAAAAGGCAAACGGCATGGCGATGAGTAAGATGTTGGTCCACCCGGCCACTCCTTTAAATATCCCATAGCCCCCCACCAGAATCAAAAATATCACGGACCATGTATTTCTTCGTACCGAATTAAAAACTAGAATCTTTAGATATTCAATTTTGGGAAACGTAAACTCTTTGGTTTTAATTATCATGCCAACCCCCGCAGCTCATATACGCACCGGCGCTAAATCACTGATTTCGATATTTGAAGGAAAGCCCGAAAACTAGTTTCAGGCTTTCCTTGAATAACATAAATCACTTAGAAAACAATTCGAACTCGGATTTCAATTAGAATTTGACTGAAGACTCAGCTTTTTTACTAAATCCACCGATCTTGGAGTATACAATTGCTCCTATCACGATTAATATACCCACGACAGACGTAATAATAACACCAGTGGATAAATGACCCTTATTTTGAATTTCGTTCATAATCAAAATCGGGGCCGCGAGCAGGGAAACCATGTTGATAACCTTAATCATCGGGTTCAAAGCCGGACCAGCGGTATCTTTTAAGGGATCGCCGATGGTATCGCCGACAACCGCGGCTTTATGAGCTTCAGAACCTTTACCGCCATGAAGTCCGTCTTCGATGGTCTTTTTAGCATTATCCCAAGCACCACCGGAGGTGGACATGAAAACCGCCAACAACTGTCCGGAGAGAATAATACCAGCCAAGAAACCGCCAAGGGCTTCAACGCCTAACAGCATCCCGACGATGATCGGGGCGATGACGCAGATTAAAGCAAGGGAGATTAACTCACGTTGCGCGGCAGACGTACAAATTCCCACGGCTTGCTTGTAATCCGGGGCTACTTTACCTTCCATCAAGCCCGGAATCCGGAACTGACGGCGCACTTCTTCCACGATTAACGAGGCAGCACGGGCTACGGAGTTAATGGTTAACGAAGAGAAGAGCCAAGGAATCGCTCCACCGATGAGCATACCGATAAACACGGCCGGTACGGAAACCCGGATACCGGTAGTGGCTAATTGATTGACTAATTCAACACCCTGTGAGGCTTGCACTTTAGCTACGTCGGTTAAGAATGAGCCAAACAAGGAAACGGCGGCGATAACCGCTGATCCGATGGCCACACCCTTGGTGATGGCCTTGGTGGTATTTCCCACGGCATCGAGGTCCGCCATGATTTGACGGGCTTTATTGTCCAAACCGGCCATTTCACCAATACCATTGGCATTGTCGGCAATCGGTCCGAAGGAGTCCATGGCAACGTTATTACCGGTTAAAGTCAACATACCGATACCGGTCATAGCTACACCATAAAGAACATAAACCGGATCCATACCCCAGTAAATAATAACTGACGCTAAAATGGTCACTGCAATTACGATTGTCTGCCAAACAGCGGCTTCAAAACCCACGACCAAACCGCGTAAGATGAGTGTAGCGGAACCGGTCTTGGTTGCGCCGGCGATTTCTTTCACCGGTTTGTAATGAGTATCTGTGAAGTATTTGGTCAACTCATCAAGGGCCAGTGCTAAAGCAATACCAACACCAACAGACCAGAAAGCGCGCCATTCATGCATATAGAAATGCGCTAGAAATGCGAAAGTAACCAATGAAATCACAGCGGAAGCATAGAAACCCTTGTTGATGGAAGCCATCGCATCACCGGTACCATCATCCTTACCTTTGACCAGATACGTACCGATAATCGAAGAAAGAACACCAATACCACGAACCAGCAACGGGAAGATAATCCATTTCAGTTCGTGAGTGATCGCCACCAAGGCCACACCTAGGATTAAACCGGAAACGATAGTAACTTCATAGGACTCGAAAATATCAGCAGCCATACCGGCACAATCACCAACATTATCACCCACCAAGTCGGCAATAACAGCGGCATTACGCGGATCATCCTCGGGAATACCAGCTTCGACTTTACCAACCAGGTCAGCGCCAACATCCGCCGCTTTCGTATAGATACCACCACCGACCCGCATGAAGAGAGCCAGTAAAGTACCACCAAAACCAAAGCCTAATAAGGCATCAGGAGCGGCCATACCAAAGAACATGAAGATTACCGTACCACCAAATAAACCCAGGCCATCAGTAAGCATACCGGTGATGGTACCGGAGCGGTAAGCGATTTTCAAAGCTTCTGAAAAACTGGTACGAGCGGCGGCGGCAACTCTAACGTTACCTTGCACGGCCATCCGCATTCCGAACTGACCGACGATCAATGAGAAGAAGGCACCCATAATGAAGGCGACCATCCGACCCAGACCCATATAAAGTTTTAACTGTTCCGGAGTTGCGCCGGGAAAGCGTTCCGCGGCCTCAATACTCGGCGGAACCACATAAACGGAAAGAAAAAGCACTCCGGCTAAAACCACGATCAACGGCAAAATAGTTTTTAATTGCCGGCCCAGATAAGCATCCGCACCTTCGCGAATGGCGTTCCAGACTTCCTGCATTTTGGCATCGCCCTTATCCTTCTTCATGATTTGACCACGAAGGAATAAAGCGTAACCTAAACCTAAAATCGAGATTGCGAGCACAACCCACAATGAAATTGCTTCAAACGGTACCAGATTTAAATGTGACATTTTGTATATCCTTTCTTTTTAGAAATTAATTACCTTATCATGATGGCCATCAATGGACATCCTTTGATAGTCGTTTCAGGAGTTTTACAACAAAACTGAAACTAGGTAACTTTGGGTAAAACCAAAAACCATTTAACAAATCCGATTATCGGACACCATTGGAAGGATCTGAAAAATAACCAATAAAGCCTACAATTTTGTACAAAATCCCATAATAACGATATTTACAACGGTCCGGGCCGGTTAACCGAATTTGGCCAATAAATATCTAGGCTACACCTCCTTTAATACAAGGACAGAATTACGGTGATGGTTTTAGAAACAAAACACTGATTGACCGTAATTCCCATGTAAAAAAAATTAAATGTAATGGCACAAAACCTTAAAAGATATAGATTCAGAAACCGGGCAAAAAAAAATCCCCTTATCGCCCACAATATATTATCATAGAACCGGAATATTTGAAAAATCCAGAATACCGGCAAAAAAGTCCGTATCAACCGGCGATTGAAAATCTCCGGTAGTATCCGTTCATTTTCTTGTCATATTCTCCTTTTTTAAATCCGTAAACCTTACATGAGGATGAAAAATAATTGGAAAATCTACTGGAACGTGCTGCGGGGCGCCGCTGTAATAATGTGAAGTGTATGGTGAATCGCCAGCCGGCGGACATTCCGTTAGGATTTTAAAGCCATGGCGATAATAATGATTAACAATGACGGCAAAAAATTCCCGACTTTGATTTTGTTAATACCCATGATATTGATCCCAATCCCCATGACAATCACCCCACCCACTGCCGTCATCTCCCGGATGATGGCCGTGGTGAAAAAAGGATGCAATTGCCTGGCTAGCAAAGTCAATGTCCCCTGATACAACAAAATGGGCAGCGCCGACCCCAAGACTCCCGCTCCCATACTGGCCGCGAACGGAATGGATATAATCCCGTCCATCATGGACTTGGTATATAGGATTGAGTGATCGCCTTTTACACCATCGGTAATGCTCCCCACAATAGCCATGGAACCCACGCAATACACCAAACTGGCATAAATAAACCCATTGGCCGGACTGCCCTCACTCATCTTCAACCGCCGCTCCAGCCATAGACCAAATTTATCCAAATTACCCTCAATATCGATCCATTCCCCCACCATGGCTCCCAATGCCAGGCTAATCAAGACCAAAATCAACTCCCGGCCAGGCAACGCCATTTTGATACCCACCAGTAAAGTAAACAGCCCCATAACCTGCATGGCCGTCCTGGCAACCCGCTCCGGAAAGCGTTTCCGGAAGATGAGTCCCAATGCTCCCCCGGCTAAAATGGCGATTACATTGACGATCGTTCCCATGATGGACTCCTTTGAAACATTAATCGAATCACGAGCCGATATAATTTTACCATTGAATTTTTTTATCACAGCTCGCCAGGGATATTATAGCATAAATTAATAAATGAAATATTTGAGAATAATACTTGGAAATTATTACATAAATATACCATAAAACGTTTTGATGTTAAAACATTGATGTTAAAACATCTTGACGTTATGAATACATACTATTTTTCACCGACAAACCGGCATCGGTCGGAAGGAAATAATTAGCAAATAGCGAAAAACGTAATATCAAATCGATCACGAAAGGGTGGTAAAATATGAATTGTTCACAATGTAAGGCGGAGTACCGGGAAGGTTCGGTGATTTGCGCGGATTGTCGCGTGGAATTATTCGGACCGGCGACAAGGAATGTTTCTATTGCGGTTATAATTTGAGAAAAATATAACATAAAAATTGACGAATATTGATAATCCATGTCTGGCGGAATAACAATGTGTGAATTTGAGGGTAAAAATGGTTACTGTCTCAGTCGCAGAAACTCCGTCAACAAAGCAATTCGCCTCTCCAAGCTTGGCAAATTCAGATACTCAGCCTCCGAGTGATGCCCACCGCCTTGTGGACCGACACCGTCAATAGTGGGAACCCCCAGCGCCGAGGTAAAATTGGCGTCCGAACCGCCGCCGGAATGAAATGTGCCCAGTTCCACGCCCAAACTGCGGGCTACATTGGCGAAATCGTTATAAAGTTTCTCGTTTTGCGGCATCAGCGGCATGGGCGGGCGGGTGATGCCGCCGCTTAATTTCGCCACAATACCATTCACGTTACTGGTGGCCGCAATCCGGCTTAAGTCATCGATGGCTTTTTCTTCTTGCCCGACATGGACGATCCGCAGGTCAATCTCCGCTTCGGCATAATCCGGTACGATATTGGGCCGGTTCCCCCCACTGACCACCCCCACATTTAAAGTAATACCGGTGGCCAAATCGGTTAACTCCTGGATGGCGATGATTTTATGGGCCAATTCCAAAATGGCGTTCCGCCCCACCTGATAGTCCGAGCCGGAATGCGCGGCTTTCCCGAATACCTGCAATCCAAACCGGCCAATTCCCTTCCGGGATACGGTGATACTCTCTCCTTCGGCCGGTTCCACCACCAGTACCGCCTCCGCTCCCTGTGCGAATTTCTCAATGATGGGACGTGATCCCGGGGAACCAATCTCTTCATCGGCGTTAAAAAGGCAAACAATCTCCCGGCAAGGCCAGACAGGCAACCGGTTTAATTTCTCCAGAGCGCCGATGATGGTCACCACTCCCGATTTGCAATCAGAAACCCCCGGTCCGTAAGCAATATGGTCCTTTATACAAAAACTTCGTTTGGCTGCCGTCCCTTTGGGAAAAACAGTATCCAAATGGGCCACCAACAAAATGCGTTTCCCCTGGCCCCGGCTGGTATAATAATGGGTTGAACCGTCTCCGGCTTCGATGGATTGCAAATCCATGGCCAGCTTCCGTAATCTTGATTGCAGTACTGTGGCGATTCTTTTTAAACCTTCACTATCCCCGGTTCCGGAATCAATATTCACAAGTTCGGCCAAAAACTGGATATTTTCGTTCATGATGCCTCCCCAAATTATGGTTTATGATTATTCTCTTGCAACAAAAGACCCGCGAAATGTTACTCCGGCGATTTACGCCCGCGAAAGATGTTAATCCATAAAGGTATAAATCCCGCTTACCCGTAAAACCAGAGGGATAATTTAAATCACCCCCGGAGTAATAAATTACCTTACTAGATTACGCAGCCCAACCGGATACCGCGCCTGAAATATTGAGATAATTTCGTCATAAATCGGCCATTCCCTCTCAAGCCGAAATTTCATAAATAAAACATAAAATGCCGGAAACGACCAATCTTCCGGCATCAACGCTCTCAAATCATCCCAAGGGAAACTCAATTTTACATCTGTTTAATACCGGCTAGTTGAGACAACTAAGCTTTCCATAAACCATGGATGTTACAATATTCCCGGGCGGTTACTTCGCTGGCGTCAATATTAAAAATTGCTTCCGGAATGTCACCGGGCTGTAAGAATCGCCGGTATGTTTTGCCGTCGGCGATTAATTCAATCCATTCAATATAGTGCTTTTCCTCCATCGGATGCAAAACACTACCGACGGTTACTTTTAAGCCGCCCGCAACCTTCTCGATGACCGGAACATGCTTTTCCTTGGAAGCGTCCACTGTATTCTCCACAACCAATTTCATCGGTTGTCCGCAGCAAACCAACTGCCCGCCACCCTCATGAATTACTTCTACAATATTGCCGCAATGTTCGCACTTATAGATCTCCAACATCTTAGCCATACCTATCGCCTCCAAATTTTTAATTATTTAATAAGTTTTTTCGGTTTGGGTTCCTTTGATGTTTTTAACTATAATTTTTTCCCCTCCTTTTTTTATTTGAATGTTTTGGAAGCAATGACGTTTACATGTAATGATATATAATTTTAATATAGTTAATATTTACCCGTAAAAATCACACTTTATTTTTGTCTTTGCCGGTTAATTCCCGATATCGAATATTCCCGGGACAATTTAGTACATGGTGGCTGCCGCAACGTAAGCATATCTCTTCGATCTCATTGACTTCCTGAAGCGCCGCCTTTAAAAATGCCGTTAATCCCGTTTCCAAAGCTTCCAGTTCCTGAGGATTCAATCGTTGGATAACCGCCTCAAATTGCCGGGCTTCTATCTTCTCAATCTCCTCCAACAATTCCGCCCCATCCGGTGTAAGCTTGATTTTTAAGACCCGCCGGTCCTGCTGATCCTCTTCCCGGGTTAATAATTTTTTTTTAACCAGCCGGTCTACCAGTTTCGCGGAAGCCGCGTTACTAAACGATAGACCATCCGCAATCGCCCCCACCGAAGGCTCGGGATGCAAATAAACAAACCGCAGGCAAGCCAGTTGAACTTCGGTTAAATCGCCGTCCGTTAATTCATTTAAAGCGGGGCGAATGATCCGGTAAAATAACGCCTGAGAAAATAATTTGGCTGTTTTCGCAAAAATATTGCGCTCCATGTTCCCGCTCCTTTTTTTGAAACCTGAATAAATTTTAACATAGTTAATTAATTGTGTCAATAAATATTTAACCTTATTTATAACGAATACCAATTCGCCTTCATCCATATAAAATTGAGGCCAATTGGTATTCATAGACGAAGTTGATTCCAGTTTATAATTCTATCAACGAAAGCAACTTAGGTATAACCTGATGAATCCTTTAAATCAATATTAAAAAACGACCAGGATTTATAAGATAAGGATTACAGAATTTCTAAAAACTATTAATCCTACCAATCCTTGAATTCTATAAATCCTAGTCCTGATTTAATGCCTTTTAATCCTGCCAATCCTTAAATCCTTGTCAAAAGTTCTCCGCCATTTCCTGGGGCGTATACACTACTTGAATATAATGTATGAAATATTTGGCGGCGGCTTTTTTAATATCCTCGGTGTTGACCCGGCTGATCTTGTCCATCAGATTCTCTTCATATACCAGTTGAGTTTGTAAATACTGGCTTAAGGCATTACGAACAGCTGTATTTCTTTGAGATTCCGATAATCCTGCTTGATTCGCCTTGATGGCATTGACTACCCGTTCAAGTTCGGATTGGCCGATCCCTTGATCAATCAATTCGTTAACAATTGCCAGAGTTCGCTCCTTTACTCTTTTGACGGAAGCGGGATCAGTCATGGTGATAAATGCGATATTCGGCGCCTTGGGCTTTTCCATATAATTATAATACACAAATCCAGCGTAGAACAAACCCTCTTTAACCCGCAACTCTTGAAAATAGTGCATATAATCTTCCAAATAGTATGCAATAACCCGAAAAGCCGGATATTCAGGGTCTCCCAACCGGGGCGCCGAAAAACCGATATTGATAGTACTGATCCGGCCATTCAGATCCTGCTGTTCCATCTGGGTATCCTTTTCCAAATTAACCGGGGCAATCATTAAACGGCGATCCACCGATTCCGTTTGCATATTGGAAAAGTATTTGTTTAAGTCTTTAATGGATTGGCTCACTTTCCCGGTGATGGACAGGATGGCATTCCCGGGCTGGTATGTTTTACGATACCATTCGTAAACCTCCCTGCCGGTGATGGCGGGTATTTTTTCGGGATCAAGGCGGTCGCTATAGGGATGATCGGCTCCATAAAATGCGGCGGTAAAGTCGTTATAGGCCCGGGAGTAAGGCGGGATCCCTTTTAAAACGCTACTATACAAACCTTTATAATTGGTGACACTATCATAGCTATAGATGGGCGCGGATAGTAAAAAGTATACCACCGGCAGCGCTTTTTTCAAACCGCTATTCGTGGTCTTAAAACTGATCAGGGTATAATCGGGAAAGGTATTCACACTAACCTCGCCAATCTTTACCGAACTGTATCGCACGATGCCATAGACAATCTGGTTCATTATCAAGGCGGTTCCTTTTTTGCCCGCCGGATCCAATCCACTTCCCGACTTTAATAATAATACCACATCAACTACTTTTGAATCTGTTTTTTGCAATAAAATCGTCATCCCGCTGACCGTGGTCCGGTCAATCCAAGCGAAAGGTCGTTTAGCGTCATTTTCCGCCCAAATTTGGCTGAAACAGGTTACTACAACCAGTGTTATCAATACTCCCAATTTGATCCACGGTTTGATATGCCCGTTAAACATCTTCATTTACCTCCTGACTTGGTGTTTTTGACTAAGATCCAGGTTCGCGGAGGCTCTTTAAAGTATTGATCGATTACCCGTTCCAAATCTTTCACCGTAATCTTTTTCATCAATGAAAATGTATCCGGTGTTATAAAATCAGGATCAATCAAACGATTAATTTCATATTGCGCCGCGTCTACGGATGATCCCTCGCTCTGTGCCTCTTCCAATTCAACCACTTGTTCCAGGTTCTCCTGGGCTTGTTTAAGGTTTATTTTCTTAAATTCGCGGAAATATTTCAGCATGGTCGCTTTTTTTTGCTTCAATTGCTCCGGGTCAAACGGTTGGTTTTGTTCCCGATAATAAATGCTGAAATAATCGGTGTCACCCAGATGCCGGTAGAAGACATTATAAAAGTTATATTCATTTCGTTCATAATTAATCTTATAATCCACTCCATAGATTTGGCTGAGCAATTTCAGAACTGCCCGGTCCTTCTCCGGCATCTTGTCAAATTGATACGCCAGCATCAGTTGATATTGATATGGATAAAGATTCCGGCTCTCTTCAATATCCTCCGTTGGTAAATCAAATTGACGAACTTCAGGCTTTACAATTCCACCTTGGCCGTAACTGTTGCCAATGGTCGCAAGCTCAGCCAACAACGGTTTGGGATCAAAGTCACCGGCAATAATATAGGTGGCATTGGCGGCCTGGTAATAAGTACGATGAAATTCCTGCAAATCAGCCTGTGTAATCCTGGCAATTGTGTCCGCGTTATAAGAGAACTCCGGCAAAAGATAATGGAAAAGCGGATAGTACTCATAACGCTCCGAATAACCCATATCCAATTCGTGAAGTACGATCTTTTTTTCCAAGGCAATGGACGTCTCGGATGTATCTGTATTCCAGACGGAGCCGTTGAAAATTTTTAAAGCGGTCATTAACTTGTCATTGGGAATCACATATGAATAACTAGTGGCCGTGATATAGGTGAATCCCCCGAAATAGCCGCCACCCCTGACGGTGATTCCGGCGATATCATTAAAATTATACCCGGCGCCTCCCCGGAATACCAAGTGTTCCAGTAAGTGAGCGATCCCTTTTTCTTTTTCACCATTCATTCCAATGGGGAACACGGCATTGATGGAAGTCCTCGGCTGGCCTTTCATCACTTTATACATAACCTTCAACCCATTTTCGAGGGTAACTTTCGTAAAACCACGATCGGATGCGGCTTGAAGCGGCACCGTGCAGACGATAAAAAATAAAACTAAAATTGAACAGGTAAGAAGTCTAAGCCTTAATCCGGGTTTTCTTTTCAACGCGTATTCCCTCCAATCATGATTTTATCGGGATAAGCTTCCCAGGTAACCGGGCGCTTCTCTTTACCGCTGATAATTGTGACGCCTTTCTTGGTACGGAGGGTCATTTCATCTTCACTAAAAATACTATCATCATTGTAATCAATATAAATAGCGTCTTCTATGTCATCGTAACGTCCGTTATTATTCCGGTCAACCACTGCGGCTATCTTCTCAACTCCATCTTCAATGAATTTAACCAAAAACCAAGTACGGACCGTAATATATAAATTAGGCTTGCCCTTTATAAATAACCCCGGTTTAAAAAGCCAACCTTCAGCTTGGATCTCAATCGGAAAAACATGTCCCAATTGTGAATTGTAAGGAACCTGAACCGTAACCGGCTCCGGACACCGAACCCTGTAAATTTCAAGTCCAAACCATTCATTTAACATTGGGATCCATTTCTCACCCGCAAAACTATTATCACCATTGGTATCAATATAAAGTCTTTTTTCATTTCCCACGATATCTACTATCACACCGAGCTTTTGCGGCTTATCCCCCAGTTCGATATAACCGGTGTATGGTTGTTTCATGGCCAGCTCGGGCAGATCCTTGAAGTTTTTCTGCCCACCGACGGTTAATTCCACTACTTGCCGGGAGTCCCAATATTGGTTACCATCACGGTATTCCGGTAAATGGTTGGTGATTGCCACCGTAGGATATTCGCCCGGTTGAATTTCTCCGGTCACCATCTTGGCGGACCATGCCAGACACGTAGGTAATAAAATTTCCCCAATCACTAAAAACCAAACCAATATTTTTCTCTTCAACCGAATCACTTCCTATACTTTTATTACAAACGAAACCACTATTCACATTAATGCTGGTGGTTCTCTTGTTGCATGAATTCATCCAGCGGCCCCAAGCCCACGGCATCCCCGATAATTTGTTGCACTTCGCTGAATATTTTTGAAAAATGGTATTCGGCCATAAGAAAATCCCTGATATAAGGGTTTAAACCGATGATCTCGGATAGTTTACGCAATTCACCCTCATAAGGACCCAGTAATTTATCGCCACTTAACTTTTTACGCTCCAATTCCCATTGTTTTTTTCGGAAATCTTCCAGCATAGTTTTGGCGGATTCATGTTCCATCAATATTCCTTTAAATTTTTTATAGTTTTGATACTCCTCACTCTCAGCCAAGGATTTGGCCAATTGTTTCGCCAGTTCAATTGGTTTCATCGATTAACCCTCCTTAATAGTTGTCGGATGTTTATCCGTGGTTTATGAACAATATTAATTTATAAGCCAATTTGAGTATTTTCATGAATTCGTGTTCCTATTCAAAAATCCTCCCAAAGATTCCACATTCTACTATTCATTTCTGGAAAAACTATCGTATAAACTCATGGCCTTTACATAAAATAAAACCCGATATGACATATGTCCGGAAAGTTTAGAACCCAACAAATCCGGCAATCTTGTAACCCAATTTTAAGAATCCAAAAATTTACCGCCGAATAGTCCATCAAATTTAAAATTTATAAATACCGGGTGATAATTTGCTGATTTTACCGGTACGCGCCGCTATATTATATTTACTGGTTGTATTAATTGTTCGGATTATGGGTAAACACCAGATTGGACAGCTGCAACCCTACGAATTAGTCATTACCATTTTAATATCAGAATTGGCGGCTGTCCCCATGCAAGATACCGACATACCGCTAATCAACGGCATTATTCCCATTCTTACCTTGCTTTTTATCCAAATCAGTTTGTCGTTCCTCTCATTAAAAAGCGAGACCGCCCGCCGGATCATTTGCGGCGGCCCCAGCATCCTCATCGAAAACGGCCGGATCGTTGAAAAAGAATTGACCAGACTTCGTTACAGTCTGAATGATTTATTGGAACAACTCCGTCTCAAAAGTCTGCCGAACATCAGTGATGTCGAGTATGCCATCTTGGAGACCAGCGGTAAATTATCAGTCATTCCCAAATCCCAAAAACGCCCGGTCAATCCGGAAGATTTGAACATCAAAACTCCCTATGAAGGACTACCGTTAACATTAATTATCGACGGAATTTTAAAAAAAGATAATCTGACCCGAGCGAATCTCAATGAAAATTGGTTGTTGACCGAACTGGGAAAAGTTGGCCTGACCAGTTGGAAACAAGTATTTTTAGCCACCCTGGATACCTCAGGACGGCTATTTATTCAGCCGAAAGATAAGAAAGGGGCCCAATCGATTTGAAAGCCTGGCTTTATGCAATTCTCGGGTTAATCATATTCATTGCCTTAAGCTTTTTAAACCAGTGGTTTCTTGAAAAAAACACCCATGGGCTGACCATTCATTTAGAACAGGTGGAAAAAGCAATTCAAAGCAAGAAATGGGATGAAGCCGGCAGGGGATTACAGTCGATTCAGAAAAAATGGCGGAAAATCAAACCAGTTTGGTCATTATTATTGCACCACCAGGAAATTGACGCCATCGATCAAGCGTTGATCCGGACAGTGAAGGCCGTCCAATCCAAAGATGATACCACCTCCCGGGTCGAACAGGGCAGTCTGGCCAATTATATTGAACACATTCCCAAACGGGAAAAGTTCAGTCTGGTGAATATCCTGTAAAAAGAAAAACACCGCCGGACGGCAGTGCCAAACTACAGCTATATAAAGGAGGATATAGCATATAACGGATATTACTTCTAGAAGTTCCAAAAGAAATATAAATAATTCGGCCCCCTGTTAATGTTTATGCGACTCAATGGTTTTTCCATTTTCATCGACAATTTCCACCCGATCCAACGAATCGCGGACTTGATCTCGAATCAGGGCCAAATATTCCTTTCGTAATTCATCGCGTTCCGCCAATTCCGTGGGATTAAGTGTCCGCGATTTTGATTCCTTATATATTTCATTCAACCGGGCTACCAATCGTTTCATTTCCATGAGAAACCCTCCTTTTTAACAATTTAGAAATACCAATTGATTGCGTTCAATCTCCCAACGGATATACGTGGGTCTCGGGCTTAAATAAAAGCAGATGGAACCCGGATTGAACACCCCAACCCCTTTTACCTGTTCCTGAAAAGCTTGATGGGTGTGCCCGAAGAATACATATCGGGCCTTATTCTTTTTTGCCGTGGCCACTAATTGATTGACTCCTTGATTCACTCCGAAACTATCACCGTGGGTGAAAAAACAAATTTGGCCGGCAAGTTTCAAGGTTAAATTCTGTGGATACATTCCCGCCGGATCGCCATTACCCCCCACTCCATCGAATTTGAATTCAATGATCCGGCTTATTCTCATCAAATCCTCCAGTCCGTCCCCCAGATGAATCAACAAATCAAATGGGTGCTCCGACTCAACGATCTTTTTTAAAGTCCCGAAACTGCCATGACTATCACTTAAAATAATCACTTTCATTATTATGCTTCTCCATTCGCCATGCATACACTATAACATGTGACACGCCATATATTAACATATCCTCCAATTTCCTTACGGTTTAAACAGGAATTATATTATAAAACGCCGAATACATGGGAAAAAATCATTCGGGGTGGCCTACTTGCAAAAAATCATCGGTTTGATACTGCCATTTATCTTAATCATCGTTGCCTGGAACATGCCGGCTCCGGTAAACAATAATCTCCAGGCAACCGAAATCGTCTCATCGGACCAAGAACCGGTCCCAAATCCAGTCCAAACTCCCGCACCACCGGAAATCAAGAAATGGGATTGGCCGAGACCCGCTGAAGTTAAAGGGGTTTATGTCTCCGGATGGATAGCGGGTTCCGCCAAATGGTTCCCCCGGGTTATAAAATTTGCGGATGAAACCGAGATCAATTCCCTGGTCATCGACGTTAAGGATGATACCGGTACTTTGAGCTATCGCTCCGAGGTTCCCTTGGCAAAGGCTCTCGGGGCTTCGGAATCAAAGATTGGCACCCCCGCCGCAATGATGAATGTACTACGCGAGCACAATATCTACCCGATTGCCCGGATTGTCGTATTTAAAGACCCGTTTTTAGCCCGTCTGAAACCGGAATGGGCCGTCAAGGATATCAACGGGGGTCTTTGGCACGATCGGAAGGGTTTATGCTGGGTTGATCCCCATAACCAATTGATTTGGGATTATATCGTTGATATCGCCAAAGAAGCCATTAATCTCGGATTTCAAGAGATCCAATTTGATTATGTCCGGTTTACTTCGGATGGCGATTTAAAACGTTGTGTTTATCCTTACCAAAACGGGGAACTCCGCCAGGATGTCATAAAAAATTTTCTGCAATACGCCAAAGATAAACTTAAACCCTATAATGTTCCTGTTTCCGCTGATATTTTCGGCCTTTCCACCAGTGTTACCGATGATCTCGGCATTGGCCAACAATTCGAAAAAATTATTCAAAGTGTTGATATCGTATGCCCAATGGTGTATCCTTCCCATTACGCTCCGGGAAGCTTTGGGTTAAAAATTCCGGATCTCCGCCCCTATGATACCGTCTACCGGGGCATCAGTGATGCCCGGAAAAGGATTGATAAAGCCGGTGTTACCGATACCCAGTTACGTCCCTGGCTACAGGACTTCAGCCTTGGAAATTATTATGGCCGGGCTCAGGTTAAAGCGCAAATCCAGGCCGTGCATGATGCCGGTATCCGGGAATGGATCTTCTGGAACCCCAGTTGCCGCTATTCAGTGGAGAAGTATAATTAATTCATCAAGAAAAACAAATTTATTCAAATATTATAGTTGTTAATTATTTCGCTTACCGTCGCCATTTTCCTGCCGCCGTTTAATGTTTCCCGGGTTTTGGCCGGCGAGGTCAGTCTCAACACAAAAATTTCCGTAAAACTACCCGACCGGCAATCCCGGCGAGTTTGTCGCCCTGGTTTTGGAGTTGAAAAACCGCGATAATCTTCCCACGACCATCGAAGCGGTCTGCTCCAATGAATTGCAATGGAATCTGCTTTTTGATACTAAAATTTCCATCATGTCCCACTCCAAGACGATTTTTCCCATATCCGTTCAAATTCCGGAAAACGCTCTGGCCAATACGGAAACCTTGGTTCAGGTATCACTTCGATTAATCAAAACAAAATTCCCCTCATCAAAAGTTAATGAGAGGAAAAAAATAAAAAGAAAAGGAGGAAAGGAAGAAAAGAAGCTTCCAGAATTGTCACTAAAAAAACTACTGGTCCTGAAGATGATCCGAATTGCTCAATACCGCCACATTCACTGCTTCAATAACGTATGATCCGCCCGGACAACTCCGGCTATCATAAACACGGAGAAAATCAACTCCCAAAGAAATCCTTTCCATTGAAAATTGTGGTTAACCAACATAAAAGCCCCACATCCTTCCGGGGGGGCTGCCAAAAAATCAAACCAACAAAAAAACAACCTATTTTCGGCAACCCGGCTATCATCACATTTGCATTGAATCATGCAACTGTATTAGATCCGTGGCTTTGCGTCTCCAGCTTTCGCTGGATTTGCTATTTCAGATATGTTGTTATGTTCTAATTAAATTATAACACAATTATAGAATTTTGACAATCGATGATTATAAATTTAAAAATTTTTTTCCTGTTTTAACCTCAAATGTAGTTGGGACGGCTTTTAAACTTCGCGCGCCAAAATCAGCGATAGCCAATTACGGTAAAGTGATAACCCAAACGGAAGGCCGGATACTGCGAAACGTAAAAAAGGCAACTTTTTTGCCATCGGGACTCCAGGTTAAAGACGCTCCACTAAGCCCAACCTTACCCGTGATAAAGTAAATCTGATTATTTTTCAAATCCTTGATATATAAGCCACCGCGATCCAGCTTATTGGTACCGTCTTTTAATAAATTACGGTCGGAAACAAAGGCCAGCTTACTACCATCCGGTGACAAAACCGGAGCGCGATTGTCATAATCGTCCACCACCACCGGGGTTACCGAATTATCGGCCGGATTAAGCGCCCAGATACTCCCTTTCCCAAAATCCATCACCGAATAAGTCTGCCCGGAAACTTGCACCGTTTTCGGTCCGGGGCTGAATTTGGTAAAATAAATCCTGCCGTCTTTGCCCCACCAGGGATTATTGAGTAACTCCCCTTCATTGCTAAGCAATACTTTCGTGGTGGCATCAGTGAGATCAAATACCATTAAGCTGGATTTGTAAGGCCCCTGGCTACGGCTAAAGATAATCCGCGTTCCATCCGGCGACCAGGCGGGGTCCCGGTCTTCAGGGCCAATGGTTAATTGCTTTCCGGCGCCTCCCGGCATCTCTTTCCACCATATGGATGAAGTGATAAGATTCGACTTAAAGGAACGCCGGGTCATGGCAATTTTCGTTCCATCCGGCGACCAGCGCGGGGAAAAATCCACCAATTGGTCGGTATTGGTGAGTGGGACCAAATCGCTTACCGGGTCCAGCCCCTGATACCAGATTCTCATCTTCAGAGAATCCTCTCCTTGAATTTTCCCGGCAAAAACTAAAGCCTTCCCGCCCGGGGACCAATCACACGCCCAAATATCATAACCGGCGGGTAATAATCGGGTTTCAGTTCCCGCCAAATTAGGCGCAAATACCAATGCTTGTTGTGAAGCGGCGGAATTACCCCCGGTTAAACTGCTACTTTCGGCGAAGGTTCCGGCAAATCCAAGAATTATCACGATACCAATCAACCAATAGTGTGATTTTAATTTTCTCATGAATATCCTCTTCATATTTTTCGCCAAGAGCCTGTGCGCGTAACACGTTCTAATAACTCAAAACTACTATATATTGTATTAGAACATGTCACTTGATACTAAAAGCCGCACAGACTCCTAGTCATCACTCCAATAATTTCGACATCCATCGCTAAGTTTCCTTTGTTCCGGGAAGATATTGGCCCGGAATCAATCCCCGTCAGATTTATAAATAAAATTCCATCCTTTGGCAAGCTGTTCGTTTCTAAAACCTTAATCCTCGCCAACGATCCGGTACTCGGGAACCAAGTCCACACCCACCCGTTCCTTGACCTTTTGCCGGATATGGGTAATTAAAGCCAATACGTCGGCTGCGGTGGCGCCTCCTTGATTCACGATAAATCCGCTGTGCTTTTCGGATACCTGCGCACCGCCGATGGAAAATCCTTTTAAACCGGATTCTGTAATCAATGGTCCCACATAATAACCTTCCGGGCGGCGAAACACACTTCCGGCGCTAGGCATATCCAATGGCTGGGAACTTTCCCGACGGCAAGTCAATTCAGTGACTTTTCCGGTGGTGCTTTTTGGATCGGAACGCTGTAATTGCAATGTTATTCCGGTGATTATATTACTTGGTTCATTTTGGAAGCAGCTATGACGGTATTCAAAATCCAATTCGGTATTCGGAAAGCTCATCATTTGGAAGTTCAGGGTATCGAAGGCTTCCGCCGCAACCACAATTTTGGACATTTCACCATCATAGGCGCCCGCATTCATAAAAATCGCGCCCCCGATACTACCGGGTATACCACAGGCGAACTCCAATCCCGTGAGTCCAAGGCACGCCGTTTCCCTCGCCAAATCTGCCAAAACAACTCCGGCGCCGGACGTTATCCGGTCATCCACAACTTCCCAAAGCGAGAAATCTCCCCCCAGTTTGATTCCCACACCACGGATTCCCCTATCCCGCACTAATAAATTCGATCCCAACCCAATTACTAACCACGGCACATTCTCGTCCCGGCAGAATTTGATGATCCGCCCCAGTTCGTCAATATTTTGCGGCTCGGTCAATAAATCAAGCGGCCCGCCGATTTTAAAAGTCGTCAGCCGCGACATCGGTATATCCTGTACCAGTTTTATTCCCGATAGCGCTGTTCGCGCTTTTTCTTGCCAAGAAACCATCTTTTAAACCTCCAGTAAACATAATCGCCAGTTCGAGTCACGCGTTAAAACCGGAAATCTTAAATTCATTCATTGGTGATCAGCGACTCGCTATTATTATTATATATAAAATCAAGTAAATTCCTCTCTTGAATACCATGAATCGTTAAAATAAACTTTCCCCAATTCCCCCCAAATATCATTAAATAAATTAAAACTCAAAAATTCGACTCCTTACGCCAGGTTTGCGACATTATTTTAAAAAGCTGGTTAGTATCAATACTTTGCACCTTTACGAATCATAAATATGGTTCAACGCAGGCAAAAAAAATCCTGCCCAATTTTAAAGATGAGTTGAGAATTTAAGCTATCATCTTTTAAAACCTCATTATTTCTTTCCATGTATACAAATCCATCTTTCCGGTAAATATAACCTTTATGAAACAATTTCAACCCAAAAGAGTTTTTATTGAGGAAAAAGCTCTGGATTTTCCTCTGGGAACAGAGATTCTCAACAAAATGACGGTTGCTGCAATCCCAGTGCAAATTATCGATTCCCATAACCGGATTCCCAGAATTCCAGGTAAAAGCCCGCAGCAAAGCTATCAAGAAGCCAAACAAACTTTGGTCGTAGGGATTAAAAGAGATCTACGTTTAAATACATGCAAACCATCGGCGGATTTTGAATTCGCTACCGGCACCAGCTGCCCGGGTGGTTGCCAGTATTGCTACCTTCAAACTCATTTGGGGCGCAAACCATACATTAGAGTATATGTAAATTTAGATGAAATTCTGGCGCAAATCCAAAAAATTTCGGAAAAAAACAGCCCCCGGATAACGACCTTTGAAGCATCAAGCACCTCTGATCCGCTGGCGGTGGAACATATCACCGGATCGCTATCCAAAACCATTGAATTCTTTGGAGGACTAGAATCGGCGTTATTGCGGGTAGTCACCAAATTCGCCGCTGTGGATCCTCTGTTAAATATCAACCATCAAGGCCACACCCGGTTCCGATTCAGTTTAAACAGCGGTGAAATTATACGTAAATTCGAACCCAATACCGCCACCATGGATGAACGAATTACCGCCGCCCAAAAAATCGCCCGGGCAGGTTATCCGCTGGGCTTTATCATTGCTCCCCTCTTCATTTATCCGGAATCCATAGCGGATTATACCGAGCTTTTCAAAAAACTGGCTTCGGTGTTGCATCCAGTTCCTCCGGATTTAACCTTTGAATTTATCACCCACCGGTTTACCAAAAGCGCCAAGAATGTGATTATGGAACGGTTTCCCAACACCCGGCTCGACTTGGACGAGTCCAAACGCCGCCGAAAATTCGGCAAATACGGTCTGGTAAAATATATATATCCGGAAGCGGAGTATACACGGCTAAAAGAGTTCATATTAGGGAATATGGCACGGTTTTTCCCTGGGGCGCGAGTTGAATACTTTACATGAAAAAACCTTTTTTTCGTTAAATTCACATTGAATTCTAGTAACAAAATATCCTCCCGTTTTGTGTGGGAGGATATTTTTGTTAACCGTTTATTGTATTCTTTATAAGTCCTATACGGTTGTTCTCTACCGAAATTTCAACGGCTTTGGTTAAAAGATCGGCATAACTGTAAGAAACTCTCCGTTCGATATGGCGTTCTTTAAAACTAATCACAAAAACTTTCGGATAGGTTTGTTCCAAAATTCCTTCGACTTCAAATACTCTCTTTCGCCCCCGATTGGCTTTTATTCGAATCGGTTTTCCCACGAATAGATCCAAATCTTCACGAATTTGGTCGAGAACTCCAGCCTCCTTCAATTTTGCCACCTTCCTTCTGTGGAAGGATTATATCATTCTTGTCCAAAAATGTCAAGTCAATTATTATAATCTAGGAACTTGAATTTGTCAATATTCTACGTGATTTTTTTTAAATAACTCTCGATCATTACTATTTTGTAAATTTATCCGCGACCTTAAAAGCGCCATAAGCATCCGGTTTAATTCGAGCGTCATAGCCACTTCCATTGACCATTCCCACCACTTCCCGGATAATCTCCTTTGTCCGGCCTTGTTCTCCGATATCGAGATGAATCTCAACATCCAAATCAGTCCAGCCATTTTCGGCCAGTTTTTCGGTTAATTTGGACGCTACCGAAAGGCTGCGCGATGTTTCATAAAAAATACGCTGCTTTAAAGTTATTTTGGCCCTTTCCCGTTCCCTGAAGTAATAAAAACGGCCGCCCTTCCCTTCCCGGAGAATAATAATGGCCGTAACATAACAAATGTCCTCCCGAAGCTGCGAATCTGTGCCCACGATTAGCTTGAACTTCGATCCCGAATACTGGCTGATGAAGTCGATCATATCTTTGAATACTTGCTCAAAATTAAGTCGCCCTTTGGTGGGACTAATAAAAATCATAGTAACCCCTTCTTGTCTGAAATCCGGCGTTATCGCATATAGCGTAGTGATAAGGAAAAATCAAAGCCTATTTTCATACGCTTTTTTAAAGCGATTTCGTTTATCCCTGTGGAATCCAGGATAAGATTCAATCCAGTTCGGAGTCCTGCAAATACATTTTGGTAGCGATATTCAAAAAGTCATCCAGTGTAAGGGTTTCTCCTCTTTGCAGAGGATCGATGCCCAGTTTATCCAAAACCCGGCCGCGCTCCTCCTTACTTCCAAAATAAGGTTCGAGAGTGCCTAAGGCATTCAAAACCGTTTTACGCCTTTGGCCGAAAGCAGCCTGGACGACTCGATGCAGATAGGGGGAAATTTGCATTCGCCGCTCATTCAGAGGCGGCGATAGTAGTGGGGCCGTAATTCGAATTACCGTCGAATCGACCTGGGGGACGGGATAAAAAACCGTTTTGGGAACATTCATAATCTTTTCGGGCTTACCATAAAAATTCAGCATTACGGTTAAAGCCCCATAATCTTTATTCCCCGGTCCGGCACAGATCCGGTCGGCAACCTCCTTCTGAACTAAAAAAATCATGGTTTCCCAATGAATTTTAGATTCAAGCAATTTAAAAATCACTGGTGTAGTGATATAATAAGGTAGATTGGCCACTACCTTATAATGATACTCTTCTTCCCGGTGAACATCAAGTAAGTCCGGCAGATCTACGTCTAAAAAGTCCTGGTTTAAAAGTATAATATTGGTGTTACCACCAAAAAATTCTAATAAAATCTGATATAAGCCCTTATCATATTCAACCGCAACTACTTTACCCGCCTGTTTCACCAAAGATTCGGTTAACGCTCCGAGTCCCGGCCCAATTTCCAACACCAGATCGCTTTGAGCGACATTGGCAGCCGCAATAATCTTCTGCTGAATATTAGCGTCAATTAAAAAATTCTGTCCCAAACTCTTCCGGGGGGCTAAATTTCTTCCTGATAATATTTCCCGGACCACTTTGGGCGAGGTTAACCGTTCCACCATATTTATCCTCAAAAAATAACCATCACTTGGCTTTTATTTTACCCTTGACACTTTCCCACTTTCAACTGCTCGTCCGCCGGTCTTTGACAAATTTACTTCCCGGTACGGATTTTATATATGCCAATAAATCATGTCCGATGTTCTCCGCTTCCAGCCAGGAAGTAATCACCCGTTGTTCATTGGTGACAATGGCCATGGCTATCGTCATGATCGGCCATTGCTCGATAAGGCCACGCCGGTTGGTGATTATGGAACCGCCGCGAGCCCGGTCGTTCTCCAGATAGCACTCGGGAATTTCCCGGTCAAAACGATCTGCGATATGCTGGCAAATCAATTCCGCATTGCCGAGTTCCACCAAAATGCAAAATTTATCGGCGCCTAGATGATAAACTTCGGACTCCTGGGGAAAAATACTTTTCAGTTCATCCTGAATAATTCGTTTTAGCAACTTAATGACTTCATTACCCTTCTCATACCCGTAAATCTTATTATATATTTTAAACCGCTTGATATCGCAAAATATCAGATTAAACTTCTGCCCCTCGGCAATTTTTATATTTAAAGTGTCCTGGAGATGAACCCGTCCCGGCAGTTCGGTCAGCGGATTGATAAATTTGGTCACTCGGATTTTAGTGACCAAAGCGTTGACTCTGCTAAGTAAAGTCTTTGGACTGAACGGCTTTATTAAAAAATCATTAATCTTGATGCCTACATTTTTAAACCGTTCCTCATCGAACCGTTGGTCCACCAACAAAATAATCGGAACATTTTCCAGGCCCGGTTTTTGGCGGATCTCACCACAAACTTCAATACCGTCCCTTTTGGCTAACGAAGGATTGATGATGATAATATCCGGAGAACCGGCGACCGCTTTTTGAATGGCTTCCTCACCATCCGCCGCAGTCACCACCAAATAACCGGCATTGGACAGCTTAATCACCGCTAACTCGGCTATCTTAACCTCCGGTTCTACGATTAATACTTTTTCCCCATCCATCATTATCCCTCACTTAGATCCAGAAATTCATCATCATAAAAACAATATGAGTTCCCAAAAGATCCCATAATCATGAAATACGTTTATCACAATTCTACTAGTTCGACAACCGATTTTCAATCCCTCTACTTCCATTTTTAAAAAAGAATTTAAATCTTTGGTCCTTAACGCCCTGATAATATGCAATTTATGATGGAGCCACATCATTATCGTTTTCCAGTCAAACAGAGGCCATATGTTATTCTTCCTTACTCCCTACGCTCTAACCTCGCCAATCGTCTCTTGCACTTTTTTCAGCCACTCAAGCTCCGCCTTTAAAAAGACTACCCGGTGTTCGATGATTAAATGGGCCATTTTTACATCCGGTGCCACTTCCGGTTCTTCCATCACCTGTAAATCAAATTGATCCAGTTCCGCTTTCACCCGTTCGATTTGATCCGCAATCAAATGCGGCAGATTGAAATCAATATTGGTAATGGCGGAAATTGCCAAAGCCAAGTCGGAACTGAAATAGATTTTATCTTCTATGAATTGACCTTTTTTTAGGTTGTTGAGTAAAGCTGCATGTCCTTCAGCGGTAATTTGATACATAGTCCGGTTGGGACGGTTCTTGGAGACCACCACTTGAGTCGAAACCAGGCCGCGTTCCTCGAAGCTCTTTAATAGTTTGTAAACATAGGGCATACTGATATTGATCCAGAGTCCGGCATTGCTTTCCTCCAGAAATTGGGCGATTTCATAGCCATAACGGGGGTTTTGGTTGATAAGGCTGAGCAGAAAGAGTTCCGAGTTATTCACGGTGTTCTCCTTGGTTAATATTATCACTTAAATATATTGTATATATATAATAATTTATAGGTTAATAAATGTCAATTGGGCGTTTAATTATGACCATCAAAAAAATTTAAAAGTTACCTGTCTAAGTTCGGGATAAAAGCACGGAAATAGTTTTTTTGGAAGGATGCGAAACATTTTCAAATGATTATTAATCATACAAAATATAGACTGATTATCATTATTTAATGGTTTGATTCGGTATGTTTTGGGTTATGAGTTCAGAATTTGTTTTGTTGCCATCTGCTCCTATTTGGCAACGAAATATCCGTAAAAACGTTGAATCAACTGTTCGAGAGCAACGCGCTCGCTCTTTTTATTTCCATCTCACATTCTGAAGTCTCTCTTTCACACTTTCGAGCGGCGTCTTCCGGGCAAAAAACTCCTGCAATACAGGATAAATCTCCCTTTGATATCCCGAATAATCTGGCAAATTCAGTAACGAACTATTCTCCACTTGATCCAGCAAACCGCTTACATCTCCCACCGTTGGAAACAACTCCTTACACCATCGCCGGGCGCTTTTCTGGGCTGCCGGAATCAGCATCATTTCCTGAAACGGTCCGGTTTTTTCATATGTGCTGATGAACTGACCTAGTTTCACCGCCGCCGCAATCTGATCATCTCCGGTGTTCCGCTTATTACGATAAATGCAAATAACTCCATTCTCAGTCAATAAAAACTTTTTTCTCCCAGTACCCGGCGAAGGCAGCAGTACGGGTTCACATCGGCACTCTTCGGGCTTCTCCGCCAATTTCAATTTTAAAAACCGGTAAATGATCGGCCTCACCCCAGCCAAGATTAAAGAGTCTCCCGCCAGGAAACGGCCCAGCATATTGGGTTCAAAATCCGACGGAATCTTCCTTTCCGTGATAAAACTATTCATCTGATTCAGAGTCTCCGCTACTCCTTTTTGCGGCAAGAAATTTCCATCCGGGCCGGCTTCGGCGGAAGCATTCACCGCTAGATTCGTAAAAAATCCATTGTACCCCAAATTGCCCACCATCATAAACTTGCCTTTGGGTAATTTTTGGGAACTAACCATGAATTCTTCCCAGGAATACCCGGTCTTTTGCATTCGTAACAGCGGTAAATTCAAACTGTTAAAAAGATGTTGATTCCCCAGCCAAACGGTAGACGCCATCCAGCGTGGAAAACAACATTCTACCCGGTATCTTGAGACCAATCTTCTGGCCTCCGGAAAATAGGCCTCTTTCTCCTTCTGTTTTAAATAAAAACCCACCGGGATCTGCCGTTTACGGTCAAAAGCCGGAATAGAAAAAGCCGAACAGTATACATCAGGGGCCGAATTGTTTTTGAGGGCAGCGGCCAATTGATTCAACCCATTGCCGAAATCGATCAGGGTAATTTGGACTTTAATATTCGGATATATTTTTTGAAAATCCTGGACCAATTTCTCCAGATAAGCTTTGTACTCACCCGCAGCCAGTACCGGCCAGTTAGTATCCCACAATCTCAACTGATACTCCCGGTCCGGTTTTACTTTAGCGCCCGGATTACAATATATATATTCGTCACCCAGTTTCACCCGGGGCTGGTGGTTTATCGATATGATTAAAAATCCCCCTAAAAAACAGAGTACGAAAAATATAGCGATTATTTTTTTATCCACGAACCGGTTCACCGACCTCATCAGTTGTATTTTAAACGTTATAAACTTGGATATATAAAATTAACAATAACCTTTAAAGCCCATAATAATTTATAAAATTTAGAAATCAAAACTCCTAACTCGAAATCTTTTTTACTATCTTACTTTTAATAAATACTGTTCGTTTAAAGTTATTCTTCCATTAATTGCCAATCCGTAAAAATGCTGCAATTCATTTACCGCCTGTTCCATTTTTTCACCAAAGCGGGCATCCGCAATCCCCGGATCAAAACTTTGATGACGCAACCGGAATTGAATCACAACCACATCCCTACCGGTATTATCACGAACGATTTCTTGGCGGGGAGAAACCTTGGGCATTTCACCGGTGATATGTACCGGGGTTCCCAATTTTATTAATTCATATAATTCCAGAACATTGTGGTTAAACATGCGAACACAGCCGTGGCTGGCCCGGGAGCCGATGGTCCAGGGTTTATTGGTACCATGAATTCCATAGATTCCCCAGGGCACGTTCAGCCCCATCCAACGTTCCCCAAAACCGTCTCCCCAATTACCTCCCTTATGAATGATCTTCCATTCGCCGATTGGTGTTGGGGTTTCCGGTTCTCCAATAGCCACCGGATAAGTCCGTAACATCTTTCCATTCCGGTATAAAGTAAGCCTAAGTTTCCAGGTATCTATAATAATTAAGTCCCCCTTTACAATCGGTGCATTGGCTACTTCCACAATCCTCCCTTCTTTGATTAAAAATGAGTTGCCATCCTCGCAAGTCACCATCTCCCGGTTCGCTCCAGCCACCAACCCCGTCAAAAAACCGGAAACAACCCATAATAAACCGATGATCCCCATAAAAACCGGCTTAAATTTCACTTGCTTATTTCCTCCCGGGAGCAAATTTATCCCTTACATTGTTATGAAACAACCTCGTTTTATATGAATCTTCCATCTAACCGGCAACTTATTAATATCGGTTGGTTTTCCCCATTCGCCGAATACTGGAACCACCCCGCTACAAAATAAAAAAGAGCCCACTGGCTCTTCAATGAAAGCAATTAACACCAACATGTAAAACACTGACATTTTCTACGCCCTAAGCTGTTACGCTTAATACTTCACTCTTTTTCCAGATAATATATAAATAGTCTCTTCCCCAATATTGGTGGCATGATCGGCCGCCCGTTCCAGCCATTCGGCAATCAATAAAAATCGCGAAGCCTGGTAAGCTTTTTGGGGATTGGATTCACTTCCGATAATCTTAACCAATTCTTCGCGAATTTCTTCATAAATATCATCCGCTTCATCATCCCGGCGGCAGACCGCTTCAGCTAAATCCAGATTTCTTTCAACAAAGGCCTTTAAAACAGTAGTTACCATATTCATTGCCAGCGATGCCAATTGGGGGATATGTATTAATGGTTTCAAATATTGTTCATTTTTTAATTCCAAAACGACCTCGGCAATATTGGTGGCATAATCGCCAATCCGTTCCAAGTCATTCACAATTTTAATGGTGGTAAAATCACGCCGAAGCTCGAACCCCATCGGATGATTTTCCGTGGCGCTTCTTTCAATTTCTTCCTCAATGACAATCTGCATATTATCGATGAGATCATCCCGTTCAATGACGGATCTTGCGATTTCCGGGTTTTGTTCCCGCAAGGCCTGAATTGCCATTTTCATCGTTTCTTCAACCAAATTACCCATTTTTAATAAATCCTGTTCCAGTTTTTCCGATACATTATTGGCCGAATTTGTCATTATGCCACTCCTCGTATAATAGGTATTTAAGTATTATTGTACATTTTATCACGAAATTCCTATAAACCCGTAATTTTTTATTAAATCGGCCCCTTCCACATAATTAAAGCATCTTCATTATTATCCAAATAGTATTTCTTGCGGACTCCCATATGCACAAACCCCATCTTTTGATACAATTCCTGGGCTACCGTGTTGGATCGCCTCACTTCTAAAGTGAGGTGTTTTACATTTTTTTCACGGGCAACTTTGATGAAGTTGTGGAATAGAAATTTGGCAACCCCTTGATGACGGTATGCGGGGTGAACGGCTAAATTGGTGATATGGCCTTCATCAAAGATGATCCACATACCGATATAGGCAATAAGTTTATTCATTGAATTGTGGACCACGTAATACACCGCGCGCTCGTTCTCCAGTAGCTCGTATAAAAACGCATTCCGCGACCAGGGTGTTGGAAAAGAAAGTACCTCGATATCCAGAACCTCTTCCAAATCCTCAATTTTCATTGGGCTGACGGTTAACTGCATGCAACTTCTCCTCCAAACGGATCTCTGCTTCCACCCGCTGCAAATAACAAGCTTTTAACTCCGTCAAGTTTGACTGAAAACTCGGATCCCATTCTTTACTCGCAATTTGCGCTAACTTCCCCGCGGATGGCCGGTCCCAATCCCGAGGCCCGGTGTTTATTTTATGAAGATTCCAAATGTCTTGATAAACCTTGCTCCCATCACCACAAACGATTATCGGGGCAGAATCCGCCAATCCGGCCGCGAATTCCCGCGCTCCGATAATCCGGGGTTCCTGTAACTCCTGAAGCCCGGTGCCGGTATTCCGGTAAAAAGCCGCGTACACTTGCCCGCGCCGGGCATCGATTACGGCCCCAATGTAATCCGAAGAGGTAAACCGGGCGTTTTCGGCGATGATACGTAAGGTATTGATTCCCAAAACCGGTTTTTGCAAGCCTTCCGCCAACCCCTTGACTGCCGCCAAACCAACCCGAATTCCGGTGTATGATCCAGGACCAGTTCCTACCGCAATTAAGTCGATATCCGTAAAATTACGTCCCGCTTTTTTGATAAAGTTACCCAAGGTGGAAAATAGATATTCACCGCCGCCCCTGCCGGTTTTAAACGTTATTTCAAAAATAATTTCCTCATCTTTGTGGGTATTATCATCATAAAGAGCTACAGTACCCCAAGGAGTAGCGGTATCAATTCCCAAAATTAACATTGGTCGGACTCCTAAGAAAATGGTTGTACTCCGGGCCGTGGGCATTCAAGGAAACCCACCGGGTGGAGTTATCCGCTTGAAACCGGATAGAAATCTCCAAATGCGCCGGATAATTCAATCTTTCCAGCAATAATTGGCCCCATTCCACAACAGTAACCCCTTCGGCGATAAATTCCTCGGGGTCGAGGATTTCTAATTGGGCCGGGTCTTCCAGACGGTATAGATCCAGGTGATTTAATTCATACCGGCCATAATAGCTTTTCATCAATTGAAAAGTGGGGCTGGTGATTTCGGCATCGATCCCGAGTCCCCTAGCGATCCCCTTGGTAAATGTAGTTTTTCCGGTTCCCAAATCGCCGAATAAAAAAAGGAGATCCCCGGGTCTCGCTTGTCTCCCCAGCAATTCTCCTAATTTTAGCATTGCACGTTCCGATCGAATCTCCAGCATATTTAATATCCTTATCAGCCGGTTTCGTAATCCTATTTCTTCTTTATCTTAGCTTAACATTTCCAATTTCATGCGTCAAGTGGCAAATTAGGCTTCCGATGGTCTACCCCGAACTTATTTTATCGAGCCGGCCTTTTTCTTCACCCGCTCCGCATCGGCTTCCAGACCGATCCGGGAATAGGTTTGGCTTACCAAACCATTGAAGTAAATATTATTGGCGGCAATTTTCTCCGCTTTCTTCATCAAATTCAATGCCTGTTTCACCTTTCCGGTCCGATACAAACCTTCGGCTGTATAAAGGTAATAATGAACTTTCTCCCGAAATTTTCTCATGCCGAAATTGCCCAGTTTAATCAGCCGCGTCCAGTCTTTAGCCGATTGATAACACTCACTGGCTCTGGTCAATTGGTTCTCGTTATTATAAATGGCAAAAGCCTTTTCATAAAGTACACCGGCTTGACTGTATTGACCTTTGGCCGATAACCGGAACGCTTTCATGGCTGGGTCCAGGATCTCAACCTTCATGGTGGGTTTGATTTGATCCAACCATTTATTTAATTGATCCGATTTCCCGAATTTTTCAACCAGCAACATTCCGGCAAATTCTTCTTTGGGATGATAAAAACCAATAAACTTTTCAACCCGAATGATTTCATATCCCACCGTGGTTTGAAACGGTGGAATCAATTCCCCGGCCTTGGCGCCGAATACTTTTTCATTATATTCGGTTTCCATCCGGCCTTTGATAAAGGGCGGCACCAAACCGCCGTTGGATTTGGTCCCGGCGTCAGATGAATATTGGGCGGCGAGTTTCACAAAATCCGCCCCGTTTTTCAATTGGCGGTAAATATCTTCCGCTTGTTGCCGCGCTTTCTTAAGATCGGGATCGGAAATTAAAATATGCCGAATCACCGCTTTACGGCTCCCCATCACATGTTGTTGATATTGTTGGTCCAACTCCGCGTCGGGAATGGTGATCCCGTATTCTTTGGCTGTCTTGGGGAAAACTTTAAGCCTGCGAAGATACATCTCAACCCCTTTTTTTAAATCAGCTTCATTGCGGTAATTCATCGCGGCCATATATTCTTCCAACTGATCCTGTGTAGAATACCGGGCTTTTATGTAACTTTTGACATAATCATCCACTTCTTCCGAGGTAACCGTTAACTTGGCGAAATGATTTAAGTATTCATCAACCACCACCCGGTTGATGATATCTTCCAACAATAAATCCGTCCGCTCTTCATCCGTTTTACGCAACATCACTGAGTTTGTTCGCCAACGCATGAAAAAGCGGTTTTGCTCCTCGGCGAAGATCTCCGGACTCACATATTTACCGTTGATCTTCAGGGCTTGATACCCAAATTGCGGTGGTGCCCCCCATAATGGGGTAGTCCCCGTCCATGGGCCCAGTAAAAATAACAATACGAAGGTTATTCCGGTAACCCAATATCTTTTATGATTCTTCTGTACCATGATGTTCAACTCCTTAGTTCAAATAAAATTCCCTTTAATTTATAGTTAAACTCCTTATAATATTTATACAAATGATCATTTTTCCCTCTAGAAAAATCCGCAAAAATAAAATTTGAGGAAATACTGATTCCTTCGGATATAAAAACCCGGGTTTCCAAAGAATCCCGGGTTTTTAAGGAGAATAATGACTCGGTAAGGTTTTTTAAATTAGCAGTTAAGGCTCAATACCCCATTGTAAGGTACCGGAAACATAACCGGTTACTTGGGTCCAATCAGCGAAAGTCGTTGCCGAAGAATTGAAGCTGTAATCATCCGCCTGATTGTAGTTGGTCCAATCGCTCTTGGCAACTCTGGTCTGAATGATAGTATCGCTTCCAGCCGCCAAATTTCCGGCCCCGCTGGTAAAGCCGATTTCTACATAAGTATCGGCGCCGGTTTTCGCAGTACTCATAGTGGTGAAAGAACCGGTTATATTGCTTGAGCCCACCGGTGAATAATCGCAATAGAAGTTCTGCGTTTTCACGCCGTCAATGGTATAATAGTAACGGACTTTCACATTCGATAAAGTGATGGCACTGCTACCGGTATTGATGAGTTTGAAGTTCAAATACAGTTGATTGCTGGTAGCAGAGGTATTTTGATTATAGAATTGAATTTTAATACTGCCGGTGGGCGGAACCGTCGGGGTCGCTGTTACTACTGGAGTGGCAGTACGAACCGGGGTCGGGGTTACTGTTACCGCTGGAGTGGCAGTACGAACCGGAGTCGGAGTAACAACAACCGGAGTTGGAGTTACAGTGACCGGAGTCGCGGTACGAACCGGAGTCGGAGTAACAACGACCGGAGTTGGAGTTACAGCGATCGGAGTCGCGGTACGAACCGGAGTCGGAGTTGCCGGCGGCGGAGTCACATTGCCGGGTTCTTTTCCGTAAAGTTTTGTAGTACCATCATAAACCGGGATATAATCCGTCTTTGTTACTGTGCCGGTTAACCCCGTGGCGGAAAAGTCATTGGCAACATTCCAAGGCATTCCGGTAGGAGGCTCGATCCGGAGTTGAACTTCACCGGCAAATTCCGATTGACCGCCGGGATAAATACTGGTGCCATCGTTAAAGCTAACTCGAATAAAGTAAATGTTCCCCTGGTATTGGGTAACTGGTGAAATCGTAACCGGGAACTCAAGGTAGTTGGTGGAAATCTTTAAAGCGCTTGGGGAACCTCCCGCTTCAATTACTTCGGATAAATCCATAAAGTAACAGAAATTTAAATTCTTCGCAAATCTTGCCGGGAAACTGGAACGGTTATTGCAAAGCGCTTTTATATCCGTTCCGGAGGTACTAATATTAGCTTCCACAAAGAATTCGTCGTCTACCGGATCTGGTTCCGGGAAGCTAGCGAGCGGTGTACCACCATAAAGGGCATACATTTTAGCTAAGCAACCGACAAAGTTGGCGTTATAATCGCAGGCGATTTCGTTGGTCTGATAATTTCCGATCTCATCAACATACGCATCGGATTGATTTGGCCCACCGACTAGAGCGCCGAAAATGGTGTGGCGATGATTGGGCGGGACGGTTTGACTGTCAGCCCAGGAACCGTGTGCGGTCCGGTGATGGGGGTGTTTGGGTGGGTTGTTTCCAAAACCAACAACATAACTTCGATTGGAAGGATTTTCACCCAGGCAGTAATTGATTTGACGGACTGCGAAATTCTGATACCTGGACTTTAAAGTGGCGTCGGTGATAGAATCGGCATAAACAAACGCCAGGAAAGCAGTGTTCGCCGCATAACGTAGCGGACCCCATGTTTGAAGCCATGCCAGTCCTCCGGGAGTATAGGTGATCTTCTGGCCATTGACTCCTACAGTCCACCAGTTCAGATTATTTTGAATCGCGGTATGGTACTCGGCCTTATCGGTGATTTTGGCCAGAAGAAGTAGATCCGCGTAATGGACATCATCCCAACTATTACCGTATTGATACTCGATGTCAGCTGACTGTCCTTGTTTATTAAAATTAGCAACATACGATTCGGCTTTGTCTAGATAAGTACTGTCATTGGTAGCGATATACAGCCAGATAGCCGCAAAACACAATTCATCCCAGAAACCACTCCAAGATTGGTAAAACCCTGTTGCCGCCGTGTAATCGGCATCACTTCGGGTAGAATCCGCCAAACTGAATAAACTCTTGGCATGGGTTAAATAAGTGCTATTGTTTAATACGATAGAACCAATAGCTAGTGCCGCCGCAGTTTGGCCGGTTACACATGATGCTTTACAACTGTAAGAAGGATAGACTCCCTTTTTCTTCTCAGTAACTTCCACCGGGCCCCAGAAACTATGATCGGCATTGCCGTCTCCAATCTGATATACCATGCTTGAGCCTTTGTCACACTTTACAAAATAATCCAGAACAAATTTCAAATTGTTTTCCATAGCAGTGGCTTGTCCGGAACCGGTAAAGGCGGATTTATATTCATAGTACGCCCAGCCGAGCATGGAAGCGGAGTTAGCCATTGGCAGGCCAAACTTGACGTTGTCACCGGCATCGAGCCAGCCGCCGGTGACTGAACAATTTAACTGGGAATCACCACGCCAAAGTTTAGCTCTGTTCCAGGTTGGCAACGGGCCAGATTGTTGGCATTCATAGAAATAAATGGATTTCTGCAATGCTTCGGCATAATTGAAGGTCGCAGCGGATACATTGTTAGTATTTGTGTTGATGTTGAATAAAACCATCCCGATCATTAAACAGATAAATATAATTAAGAAACTTTTCTTCAATATAATTCCTCCTATTATTCGTATCCAATTGATCGTATTACTGGAAATTACTTTGTAAATCAGCTACATGGTAAAAATCAGTTAGGCTTGCCGTGACAACACCTCCTTATACAAACCTGAATTTCCATGAATCCTGGGGAATTGACCCTGAAAACCTAGTAAACGATTACTTTTGCATTAATCACAATTTGTTATAAAATTAATGATCCTTTTAAATATCCAAACTTATTCCAAAGAAATAGTCGTTAATTATTGTGATTCTATTTATATTATATTACATTTGTGTTAATTAAGCAAAATAGAAATGCCGAATCATTAAAAAACAGGTATCAAGACCTATATAATTCGACTTAAAAGGAAAAACAAGGTTTCCATAAAACGGAACCTTGTTTTTTAAAACCACATTTTGTATTAACGATGATTTATATTATAAATATTAGTGACGAATTGACCGGCAAATAACTTTCGTTATTGAATCTGGCAAGCCGCTCCATTCAGTGTAAAGCTGGCCGGTATAGTATTTGTGCCGCTATAGTTAATATTGAATCCGAAGTTGGTCGTTCCTCCGTTGGCCGGGATATTGGCGTTATATCCGGCATCTTTCACGGATACCGAGGCGCCATTTTGCGTATAACTACCATTCCACAGATTGGTGATGGTCTGGTTGCCGGAGAAGGTCCAGGCTAAAGTCCAACCATTAACCGCCGTGGAGGTATTATTTTTGATCGTAACGCTGACTGTAGCTCCGCTGCCCCAGTCGTTCATACT
>JAEZJQ010000002.1 GCA_023436305.1 Bacillota bacterium | reverse complement strand
GGATTCATTCCGGTTCCAATATCGGTCAGTCTTCTTGATGAACAGCGGCAGAAATTATTCAAAATTTGGCGCATTTTACTGAAACCGCATTTGATAACCACCCGGGAATGGTTTCAAAAGATGGCCGCCTTTGCATCCGATACGGAAATATCCGAATCATGGGCTGACATTGCCGATAAGACAATATTATTAGAAGATATTTCCAGTACTGCTCGAAAAGGTTCAATTCATGCCGTCAAAGTGGATGATATTGCCTTTATCCAGTTTTCTTCAGGTTCAACGGGTGATCCGAAAGGGGCCATGATTACCCATCAAAATGTATTGCTGAACTTAACGGCGGTATTGCGCTGGGCAAAGATTACCGAAGCGGATTCCGGCTTGAACTGGATGCCGTTGACCCACGACATGGGCTTGATTGGGACCCATATTAAAGGGCTGTTGGCCGGGATTCAACAATATAATATGTCTACTTCCCTGTTCATTAAACATCCGACATTATGGATCGAAAAGGCCAGCGAGCATCGGGTCGGTTTACTTTATTCACCAAATTTCGGCTATAAACATTTTTTGAAATTCTTTTCCGGGGAAACCAAACGAGCCTGGGATCTATCACGGATACGGCTGATATATAACGGCGCGGAACCCATTTCACTGGATCTTTGCCGGGAATTTTTAAAAACCTTGGAACCTTACGGGCTTAAAAATAATGCCATGTATCCGGTATACGGATTGGCGGAAGGAACCATCGCCGTTACCTTCCCCGAACCCGGCAGCGAACTGGCTTTTATGCATTTGAATCGCGATTCTTTGGGAATCGGGGATGCCATCAAGCCAAGCACAGCGGATGACCCCCAAAGAATTACTTTTGTCGAGGTTGGCTCTCCCATCGAATATTGTGAATTGCGTATCTGCGATGAACAGGATCAGGATGCGGGGGAGGAGCGGATTGGATATATTCAAATCCGCGGCGGGAATGTAACTTCGGGTTACTACAACAACCCCAAAGCCACCCGGAAGGCAATTAATGATGATGGCTGGTTAAATACCGGCGATCTGGGTTTTTTGCGCCAAAAAAAGCTTTACATTACCGGCAGAGCGAAAGATGTTATTTTTATCGCCGGACAAAATTATTATTCCCATGATATTGAGAGGGTAGCTGAAGCCTTGGGCGGCTTGGAGCTAGGGAAAGTCGCCGCGGTAGGTGTCTTTAACGAGCAAAAACGCGGTGATGAGTTAATCTTATTTGTTTTGTTCAAGCAGAAACCGACAAAATTCATACCTCTGATCCTGGAACTCAAAAAAACGGTCAACCGGCAATTAGGGATAGAAATTTCCGAGGTCATTCCCGTTAAAAGCCTGCCGAAAACCACCAGTGGTAAAATACAACGTTATCGATTGCGTGAACGGTATTTAAACGGCGAGTTTGATGATTTACGAAGCGAAATTCAAGCATTACAAGCGGAATCTTTACAGGAGACCACCGAGTTTTCGGGCAATGCCACGGAAACGAAATTAGCTTCCGTTTGGTCGGAAATCTTGCATCAAAAAATAATTAAAAAAGAAGACGATTTCTTTGCCATGGGCGGAGATTCTCTCCGGGCCACTCAATTGCTATCGCGAATTCAGGATTTATTTGGCATTAAACTGGAACAGGAAATTCTGTTCGAAAGCCCCGAATTTGGAAAATTAGCGGCTATTATTGACCAATCAATATCAATACCGGCCACAGTTGACTCCCGCGAAATACCCCGCCGGTTTGGTTCAAACGATGAACGGTTTCCACTTTCTTATGCCCAGCAACGCTTGTGGTTTTTGGATCGTTTGCATCACGGCAGCCCTCAATATAATTTGTGTTCCGCACTTAAGTTCAAGGGTAACTTAAATCCGGTTATTTTAGAAAATAGTATTCATGAACTGTTTCGGCGCCACGCGATTTTGCGGGTCTCTTTCCATGAAGATGAGGGGCGGCCGTATCAACAAATTCATCCGGAGCCGGATCTCAAATTACCGGTCATCGACCTTCACGGGCTACCCAGGGACGAACGGGAGCCTCAGGTATTTCAGCGTATCCGGGAAATGGTGAACCAGCCTTTCCGGTTGGAGGAAGCGCCGTTATTCCGGGCGGTTTTGTATCATATCGATGATTGCGAATACATTTTGGCAATGGTAGCCCATCATCTGATCTTTGACGGCTGGTCGTTTGGAATTTTCCTCAAAGAACTGGCTTATTATTACGAACAATTTACCGGAAAGGATCATACCGGTTATTCCAGACATTCATTACCTGAGTTGCCCATTCAGTTTTTCGATTATGCCCAATGGCAACAAGAACGTTTTGCGAAGAATGAATTGACGGATCAATTGGATTATTGGAAGAACCAATTGTCGGGAAATCTTGAAGGTTTGCATCTGCCTTTGGATAAGCCCCGCCCGGCGATTCAGACTTTTAACGGCGCGAAATTGACCGTGGTCTTTCCGGATCATTTACAGGAAACCCTTCACCAACGGGCGAAAAGTGAAGGGGTAACCTTCTATATGATTATGGTGGCGGCATTCTACACTTTACTGTACCGTTATACCGGGCAGGAAGACATGACTGTCGGCGCCATGGTGGCCAATCGAAACTTAAAGATGCTGGAACCTTTAATCGGCTTTTTCACCAACAGTCTGGTTTTGCGGGCAAACCTTTCCGGTGAAATCAGTTTTAGGGAATTACTGTCCCGGGTTAAGAAAGTAACCCTAGCGGCATACGCCAATCAGGATATTCCCTTCGAAAAAATAGTGGAAGAACTTCATCTGGAGCGTGATTTGAGCCAGAATCCGTTGTTCCAGGTTTTATTCAGCCTGCAGAATATTCCAAACATCACTCCAGCTTTTGTGGGTTTGGATGTTAATCCGGTCGAATTGAACAGTGATTTTGCCAGATTTGACCTAGCCGTCGACCTCTGGGAAATGAATCAAGGTTTGACAGCGGTTTTTGAGTATAATAGCGACCTGTTTCTACCGGCCACCATCTCCCGGATGGCCGGCCATTACCAGCAGCTTTTGGAAGGAATTGCAGCCAATCCCGCCGGGGAATTGAACCGTTATGAAATTTTGGCTCCTGCCGAGAAACGGATGATCCTGGAGGAATGGAACAATACCGGGATTGATTTCGAAGCCGGGAGTTATTGGATCCGCTTATTTGAATTGAACGCCGCCCAAAATCCCGAAGCCATTGCGGTAACGGCCGGAAATCAGCGTTTGACATACGGCGAATTGAACCAGCGTGCCAATCAGTTAGCGTATTATTTACGTACATTCCATGTCAATCCCGAAGTGGTGGTTGGGGTTTACCTGGAACGTTCGGTAATGATGATGGTTGGGTTATTGGCAATCCATAAAGCCGGTGGGGCTTATTTGCCTTTGGATCCGATCTTCCCCCAAAAACGGGTTGAATATATGTTGGAAGATGCGCAAGTACCCCTTTTGTTAACCCAAAGCAGCCTCCTTTCAACTTTGCCGGAATCGAAAGCAACCATCATATCTCTGGATACCCTTCAGGACGCCTTGGCGAACCAACCCACTCAAAATCCGGACTTGGCGGTGGCTCCTTCCCACCTGGCGTATTTGATATATACTTCGGGCTCAACCGGCAAACCCAAAGGTGTCCAGATTGAACACGCCGCGTTGGCCAACTTCTTGCAGTCGATGAAGAGCCTGATTGGTATCGGCGCCGGAGACCGTTTGCTGGCGGTAACGACTTTATCGTTTGATATCGCGGCCCTGGAGTTGTTTTTACCGCTGACGGCTGGAGCTGAAATCGTGATGGCTGGTCGTGATGAGGTCATCAGCGGCGAATTATTGATTGGCAAACTGAATCAACATGATATTACCTTTATGCAGGCCACCCCGGCGACCTGGCGAATGCTGCTGGAAGCAGGTTGGAACGGTAAAGCCAATTTTCACTTGTTATGCGGAGGAGAAGCATTACCACCGGATCTGGCCCATGAATTATTGAAACGGGGAACCCGGGTATGGAATGTTTACGGCCCGACGGAAACCACCATCTGGTCCACTATCGCCGAAATGAAACCGCCGCTGGAAAATGTTTTGATTGGTACCCCTATTGCCAATACTCAAATTTATATATTGGATACGGCGTTAAACCCTGTTCCGGTTGGAATATCCGGCGAGTTACACATCGGCGGAACCGGATTGGCCCGTGGCTACTGGAAACAGCCGGAGCTAACCGCCGCTAAATTCATACCCAATCCGTTTTATAATGAGCTCAATGAAAGCAACCAAAACAATAACCGCCGGCAAATGATTAACAACTCCCGGCTGATTTATAAGACCGGCGATCTGGCCCGGTTCTTGCCGGACGGTACCATTGAATGTCTGGGGAGAATTGACCATCAGGTCAAGATCAGGGGATACCGGATTGAGCTTGGGGAAATCGAAGCGGTATTAAATCAACATCCCACGGTTGAAAACAGTGTAGTAGTCTCTAAAGAGTTACGTCCCGGGGAAGCTTCACTGGTCGCTTATTTGATACCGGCCGCCGGTGTCCATAAGGAGAAACCCATCATCGATGAACTGCGGGCTCTTTTACGGGAAAAGCTTCCGGAGTACATGGTCCCGGCTGCGTTTGTCTTATTGGACGCTTTCCCAACCACTCCGAACGGCAAAATCGACCGCAAGGCCTTACCGTTGCCTGAAAATATAATGGCGCAACCTCAAGGGCAGTTTGCGAAGCCATCCAATACAATGGAAGAAACCATTACCCAGATTTGGCGGGAAACATTACGATTGGATCAAATCGGGGTTCAGGATAATTTCTTTGATCTGGGAGGCCATTCATTGCTTATGGGACAGGTCCAAAGCAAGATTTGGCATACCCTGAAGCTTAAAATCGAGATGCTGGACCTGTTCAAGTATCCTACGATTAGCACTTTGGCCAAATACCTGGAGCAGCAATCGGGTGGAGCGCCGCTGGAGATCCATGACAAACCTGTTCAAATCCGGCGCCGGAAAACGGAAAATTCGGACATTGCCGTTATTGGTCTAGCCGGCAGGTTTCCCGGGGCCCGGAATGTCAATGAATTTTGGGAGAATCTTTGCAACGGCGTTGAATCCATCTCCCGGTTTACCGATGAGGAATTATTAGCGGCGGGAGTTTCCCCGGATTTATTGAATCACCCGGATTTTGTCAAAGCCTGGGGAGCTTTGGAAGGAATTGAAAAGTTTGATGCGGCCTATTTCGGATATAATCCGAATGAAGCGGTAATTTTGGATCCCCAGCAACGCCTTTTTTTGGAAGAGGCATTACATGCCCTGGAAAATGCCGGATATGCTCCGGAAAAATATCGAGGTTTGATTGGGGTATTTGCCGGGACCGGTATGAATACCTATCTCCGAAATTTACAAGACAATTCCGGCGCCTTGGCGGATGATTATCAAGTCATGATTAGCAATGACAAGGATTTTTTAGCAACCCGGACCGCTTATAAATTAAATCTGGAAGGGCCGGCGATAACGGTCCAGACTGCCTGTTCCACTTCCATGGTGGCCATCCATTTGGCCTGCCAAAGCTTGATGAATGGCGAGTGCGATCTGGCGCTGGCGGGTGGAGTCAGTATCCGGTTGCCTCAAAATTCCGGTTATCTTTACCAGGAAGGAATGATTCTATCCCCGGACGGGCATTGTCGCGCTTTTGACATTTCAGCCCGGGGAACAGTGGGCGGAAACGGAATCGGGATTGTTGCCCTGAAACGGCTGGATGACGCTTTGGCTGATAAGGATACGGTCTATGCGGTGCTAAAAGGTTCGGCCATTAATAATGACGGCGCTTTGAAAGTTGGTTATACAGCGCCCCGGGTTGACGGGCAGGCCAAAGTCATTGAGGAGGCTCAAGCCCGGGCCGGGGTGAATCCAGAAACCATCACCTATGTGGAAGCTCATGGAACCGGGACTCCACTCGGAGATCCAATTGAGATTGAAGCATTGACCCAAGCCTTTCGGACCAAGACCGGGGAAAAAGGATTTTGCGCCGTGGGTTCGGCCAAAACCAACATCGGTCACCTTGATGCGGCCGCCGGAGTGGCCGGGTTCATTAAAACGGTATTGGCGTTACACTATCGGAGAATTCCTCCCAGTCTGCACTTTGAGACTCCCAACCCCAAGATTGATTTCAAAAATTCTCCGTTTTACGTAAATACCCGGCTGGCGGAGTGGAATCAAGGTACTGGTCCGCGCCGCGCCGGAGTTAGTTCATTTGGAATCGGTGGAACCAATGTCCATGCGGTGTTGGAGGAGGCTCCCGTACCTGATCATACCTCCGATTCGACAAAATCGTACCATCTGTTGGTGTTTTCAGCTAAAACTATAGCGGCGCTGGAACAAATGACCACCAACTTCGTACAATATGCCCGTCAAAACCCGGATCTGGAAATGGCCGATGCGGCTTACACCTTACAAATAGGACGCAGGGAATTAAACCACCGGCGTATCGCGGTGGTGAGTTCCACTGCTGATGCGGTGTCGGTGTTGGAAAGTAAGGACCCCAAACGGATGCTTACCGCAATAAACGATGGCGGAAACCGGAAAATAGTCTTCATGTTTCCGGGCCAAGGCGCCCAATATGTCAATATGGGATTGGGATTATATCGTGAAGAACCGGTATTTCGTGCGACCATTGATTACTGTGCCTCATTTTTAAAACCACATTTGGGATTGGATCTGAACCGGATATTCTATCCCGGTGAAGCAGCCTTGGAAGCGGAGGCTGCCGCTCAACTGAAACGGACGGCCATTACCCAACCGGCATTGTTTGTGATCGAATATGCCATGGCCAAATTATGGCAATCGTGGGGAATTATTCCTCAAGCCATGATCGGGCATAGTATTGGAGAATATGTAGCCGCTTGCATGGCCGGAGTTTTTTCACTGGACCAGGCGTTGATTTTGGTGGCGAACCGCGGAAAACTAATGGAACAACTTCCTTCCGGGACCATGCTGGCGGCGTCGCTTTCCGAACCGGAAATTCAAACGTATTTAAACAATGAGCTTTCATTGGCCACCGCCAACGCGCCGAAACTCAATGTTATTTCCGGTTCCAACAACGCCATCGATGAATTGGAGCTTAAACTCCAGGCTAAGGGAATTGCGTGCCGCCGGTTACATACTTCCCATGCGTTTCATTCCTGGATGATGGACCCAATCTTGACGCAATTTACGGAACTGGTTCGCCGGACGAAGTTCAGCAAGCCGCTTATCCCGTATATTTCGAATGTAACCGGAACCTGGATCCGGGAAAATGAAGCAACCAGTCCGGAGTATTGGGCGACTCATCTCCGGCAAACCGTCCGGTTCGGGGCCGGGATTCACGAATTGCTAAACGATGGGGAGCGGATTTTCCTGGAAGTAGGTCCCGGAAATACACTCAGCTCATTGGTGAAACAATCCCAAGCCAAAACCACTCCGGTAGTCCTTTCATCGCTCCGCCACATTCACGACGACCAACCGGATGAAGCAGTTTTAATGGTTACTTTGGGGCGGTTGTGGTTATCGGGAGTGAAGATCGATTGGGCTCAATTCAACCAAAATCAAAACCGGCGCCGGATTCCTTTGCCGGGTTATCCCTTTGAAAGCAAATCTTTCTGGGCCGTGGGGCCTCAGGCACAAAAATCCGGAGAATCAACAGGCAATAAGATAGCGCGCGTTAAGGATATTTCCGGCTGGTTTTATCTTCCGGTTTGGGAACAATCAAACGGACGGGTTATGCCGGAACATAACGATTCGGCCATTCATCACTGGCTAATCTTCGGGGAGCCGGATTCGTTAATCCTTGGAATTACTGAACGTTTACGGCAGATGGGCAAAAATGTCATCCGGGTACAGGCCGGACACTCCTTTGAAGCCGCAGGTGACCATCAATTTACCATCAATCCTGAACTGGACACCGATTATGAGCGTTTGTTACAGGTATTGCAAAATGAACGCCAAATGCCGGATGGTATCCTCAACTGCTGGGGAATCACCGCCGCCGAACTGCCGGTGACGGTGGAAGGAACCGGAATGAACCACCGTTGGTTTTACAGTTCGTTATATCTGGCCCAAGCTTTGGGTAAACAAGCATTGGCCAAACCGGTACAACTGAAAATCCTGTCCAACAATCTGCATAAGATCTTTGGAGAAAGCGCCATCTGTCCTGAGAAGGCTACTTTACTGGGGCCTGTGAAAGTGATTGGCCAGGAGTATCCCGGCATTCATTGCCAGAGTATTGATTTGGTATTGCCGGAACCGGGAACGGCGGCTGAAAATAATTTAATTGAACAGTTGATGCGCGAGTTTCAATCCGGATCAACGGAACCGGTGGTGGCTTATCGCGGTGGCGGGCGCTGGTCCGTCAAATATGAACCCATAAAGATTGATTTGGATACGAATAAGCATTATCCACCGGCTATTCCTTTGAAACAAGGCGGAGTTTATATCATTACCGGTGGATTGGGTGGACTGGGACTGGTTCTCGCCGAATATCTGGCCCGGGAAGTACAGGCTAAACTGTTATTGATTGGGCGGTCCGATTTTCCGGCTCCGGAAAACTGGTCGGAATGGTTGGAAAATCATCCGTCCACCGATGATATTACGCATAAAATCAATATTTTACAGTCCTGCCAGGCTTTGGGGGCGAAAATAATGGTTGGCCGGGCGGATGTGGCGGATTCGGCTCAAATGGAGCAAGTCATCCGCCGGGCGGAAACCGAATTCGGTCCAATCAACGGGGTCTTTCATGCCGCCGGTAATCCGGGCGGCGGAATGATTCAATTAAAGGAGCGGGATTTTGTAGAGCGGGTTTTCCGTCCCAAAATTACCGGAACTCTGGTAATGCATCAATTGTTAAGCGGCAAGAATCTTGATTTCTTTATCTGCTGTTCCTCAATCAATGCGATAACCGGTGGTTTCGGCCAGGTGGATTATTGTTCGGCCAATGCATTTTTGGATAGTTTCGCGCAAATTCATGATTCATTCCACGGTACCCGTTATCTTTCAATCAACTGGGATCGCTGGCCGGGAGTGGGGATGGCCGGAACCGGCGACGGGAAACCATCCGCCGGCCGGCTGGATCATCCGTTGTTGGGAAGAATCTTGACGATTTCCAAAGAGAAAGCGGTTTTTACCAGTGAATTCAGTCCTGAAAAATTGTGGGTTTTATCCGAACATTTGGTGTTTAACATCCCGACCGTGGCCGGAACGACTTATTTGGAGATGATCCGGGCTTCACTAGCGGCAATGGGATTGAACGGAGCGCTTAAAATCAGTGACGTACTCTTCTTAAATCCGCTTACGGTAAATCAGCGCGAAATCCGGGATGTTTTTATCATCATCCAATTGCGGGGAGCTGTTTATGATGTCCGGATTATCAGCCGTTACCAGCCGGAAACGGCCGCCAGTCCCTATTGGCAAGAGCATGTCCGGGCTCAGGCGACGCTGTTGGGACCGGATGTGGCTACCGAAAACGAAATCCAGACTAATCCGGATGCTTTACGGCAAGCCTGTAATCTCCAAACAATGACTTTTGCCGTGGATCAGGCGCAACCGGAAACGAACTTCATTCTTTTTGGAAAACGGTGGAAGTCTCTTGGCCGGATTGATCTGGGCCATGGGGAGGCTCTGGTTGAGGCTGAATTGAGTCCGGAGTTTAATGATGATTTAATGATGTATCCTTTCCATCCGGCGTTGTCGGATGTGCTCACCGGTTCGTTGCGGTTAATTGCCGGTGGCAACTATTTACCTCTTTCTTATGGAGAAATTGTGATCAATGCGCCGTTAACTCGGAAAATTTATGGGCACATCCGTTATCCGAAAGGTTTGGCTCATACCGGCGCCACAGATGTGCGCTCCAACACGCCGGAGATTATCTCCTGTGATCTGGACTTTATAGACCCAAGCGGCCGGTGTTTGGTTCGCATTAAAAACTTTGCCATGAAGTTGGTTGGCGAACTGGCGGCGTCGGAGTTTAAAAACCGGGCAATTACCGCCAATCCATTCGATGATGCCAGGCTCTCCGGTTTGGTTTCCGAATGGAATTCACCGGAGCCAAATTCCTTAAACGAAGGAATTACCGTTACGGAAGGATTGGAAGTCTGGCGGCGGCTATTCCGGAGCGCTTTCCAGCCGCAAATCATTGTTTCCACCAAGGATTTACCGGCGGTCATCGCCCAGGCCAACTCGGCCGGACAGGCGGAAATTGCCTCGGAATTGGCGCAAACTGCTGTTATCAAAGAACTTCAAGCCCGGCCGGAATTAAAAAATGATTATGTAACACCCAAAAATGAAACGGAAAAACAATTGGCCGCCACCTGGCAGGAGTTATTAGGGATTGAGACCATTGGTATCCATGACGATTTCTTTGAACTGGGTGGAAATTCTTTATTGCTGGTTCAACTTCATACCAGACTGAAAGAGAGATTTCAAACCAACCTGGCGGCGGTGGATTTATACAAATATAATACCATTGCCAGTTTAGCTAAAAATTTAACCCATAATGAGGAAGAAGGAGCAGAACCCGCTTTTACCGAGGTTAACCAGCGGGTGAATCGCCAAAAAGAGATCTTGAAACAGCGAAGAGAACGTAAGGAATTTGCGCGTGGGCGCGATTTATAAAAGGGGATGAGCTGATATGAGTGTTAGCGATATGGAAACTGCCAATCCAGCGGGAGCAATTGCCATTATTGGAATGAATGGAAGGTTTCCGGGCGCGAAAAATACCGCCGAATTCTGGGAAAATCTCCGGAACGGAGTCGAGTCGGTCAAGTTTTTCAACCGTGAAGAATTATTGGCCATGGGGATTGATGACTATCTGTTGGATAATCCGAAATTTGTGGCCGCTGATGCCATCTTGGACGATATGGACCAATTTGATGCCTCATTTTTTGATTACTCGGCCCGGGAAGCCGAAATCATGGATCCGCAACACCGGCATTTTTTGGAGTGCGCCTGGGAAGTGTTAGAAAGCGCCGGTTATAATTCTGATATTTATAAGGGCCGGATTGCCATTTACGCCGGATCAGCCTTGAGCGGATATATGGTTCGCAATATCAATTCCCATCCGGAACTGGTTCAAAATGTCGGGACTTTCAAAATTATGATCGCCAATTCCCAGGACTTCCTGACAACCCGGGTTTCTTACAAATTAAATCTGACCGGACCCAGTGTGAATGTGAATACACTTTGTTCTTCTTCCATGGTGGGTATACACATGGCCTGTCAGAATCTGCTCAATTACAACTGTGATCTGGCCCTGGCCGGGGGAGTCAGTTTTCAAATCTCCCGTAATGAAGCGTTTTTCTATCAAGAAGGAGGCATTGGAGCTTCCGACGGTCATTGCCGGGCTTTTGACGCCCGGGCCAACGGAACCGTCAGCGGGAGCGGTTTGGGAGTGGTGGTTTTAAAAAGACTGGAGGATGCGCTTGAGGATGGCGATTATATTTACGCCGTTATTCGAGGTTCCGCCATAAATAACGATGGTTCGTCCAAAAACAGCTTCACGGCTCCCAATGTGGACGGCCAGGCGGAATGTATCGCCGAAGCCCTCGCCATGTCGGAAGTGGATCCGGAAACCATTTCTTATATCGAAACTCACGGTACGGGGACCAATTTGGGTGATCCGATTGAAATTACCGCTTTATCCAAAGTATTCCGGTCCTATACATCGAAAAAAAAGTTTTGCGGTGTAGGTTCGGTGAAGACCAACATCGGGCATTTAGTGACCGCCGGAGGGGTTGCCAGCCTAATTAAAACGGTTCTAGCGATGCAGCACCACTTACTGCCCCCCAGCCTGAATTTTGAAATACCTAATCCGAAGATTGATTTTGAAAATAGTCCGTTTTATGTTCATACAACGTTGTCCAAGTGGGAGGGCAAGGGAACACCGCTTCGGGCGGGTGTCAGTTCATTCGGGATCGGTGGTACCAATGCCCATGTGATTCTTGAAGAGGCCCCTACGTTGAAGCCTTCCCCTAAATCCAACCGCCCTTGGCAATTGGTTGTTTTTTCGGCGAAGACTCAAACAGCGCTTGACCGGATGACGTTTAATCTGGTGGAACACTGCAAAAACAACCCGGATCTGAATTTGGCGGATTTGGCTTTCACGCTTCAAGTTGGGCGCCGCAGTTTTAACCACCGGCGGATGTTGGTTTGCCGCGACTTGCAAGATTTGACCGCCAAATTGACTTCTTTACAACCAACCGATGTGGCAACCAGTTTCTATAAACCCAAGGAACCTGAAGTGGTATTCCTCTTTTCAGGAGCAGAAGCGGGCTATATCAATGTGGGGCGGGAATTATATCAAATCGAACCTACTTTCCGCAAGGAAGTGGATCGGTGTTTCGAAATTCTGGCGCCGCTGTTGAAGATGGATCCACGGTCAATCATTTATCCGGACTCTTCCCAAATGGGAACCGCCGAAGCCCAATTTAGCCAACCGGGTATTCAACGGGCTTTAACGTTTGTCATCGACTATGCCTTGGCCAAATTATGGCTGGAATGGGAAGTGGAGCCAGGGTTAATGATGGGTAAGGATGTAGGGGAATATGTGGCTGCTTGCCTGGCCGGTGTTTTCTCCCTGGAAGACGCTTTGTTGTTGGTATCGGCGGATGAGACGGTTTTGCGGCAAAAAATGAGTTCAAATTCGCTGCGGGAACCTAAAATACCTTTTATTTCAACAGTTACTGGAACCCGGATCACCGGATCCGAAGCGGTTGATCCGGATTATTGGATGCGCCGGTTGCCACTGGCGGCAATGTATAAAGAGGGATTACGCGAAATCAGCGGGGATTCGGACCGAATTGTGGTTACCATGGGCCCGGGACGGGATTTAAATACTCTGATGAAGGATACAGTACCACTGGCGGCGGTGGCTTCAACTCAAGCTACTCCCACGGTAATTACCACCATGCGCTGCGGGGATGAAAATCAATCCGATCAGCAAATTCTGTTTTCAGGTATCGGGCATTTCTGGCTTGCCGGAGGCAAGCTGAATTGGTTTAAGTTATACGCCGGTGAGAAACGGCGCCGGATTCCGTTGCCTACCTATCCGTTTGAACGGGAGCGATACTGGATCGAGCCGAAAAAGAATAAAAAGCGCATGGAAGGCAAGGAACTCCAAATATCGGCCGGCGCTGATGTTGACAAGCTATTGAATGATCCCGGTTTTACGATGGAAAAGCTTTCGGTGTCGTTCAATATAAGTCCCGGAGAGAACGGACTGGATACGCGAGAGCAAAAGGAACAATTGGAACAAGCTTTACGGTTCCGGACGGAGTTGGAAGAGTTTTGCAAGCGATATTCGGCTACCACCGGATTTAAAGTGGAAAATCCCACTATCGGGATTACGGTGAAACAACCGGGAGCATCGGAAGCGGCGGCTACATTCAATCAAGAAACGGATCAGGCTCCGAAAAAGCCGCGCCCGGATTTGGCGGTTCCGTATACCGCCCCCCGGAATGAAACGGAACAAGTTATCGTATCCTGTTGGCAAAATATTTTAGGTTTCAATCGGATCGGAGTTTACGATGATTTCTTTGAACTGGGTGGCCATTCATTATTGGCCGCGGCCGTTGCCAACGAGTTGAGCCGGATCTTTCAAATTCAGGTGCCATTGCGAAATCTTTTCGATACATCAACCATTGCTGAAATCGCGGAACTTATTGAAACATACCGCTGGGCGGCCCAGGATGTTCAAGCAACCCAAAACAACGGCAATGAAGAAGAAGGGGTTCTATAACCGCGCGCGGCCTGAACCGGTAATATTTAGAATTTCGGTTAAGTAGAGCTTAGTTAAGAAGTTGGAACCGGCGTTTTTGGAATGTATGTTCCATGCCGTACGATGAGGTGAGCAATGAATGAGGTGGAAAGGTCTTTCGTATCTGTAAAGACATTTTTACCTCATTGATACGAGTTTTAGTTCGGGTTTATAATTTGAAACCATCATCGTTACTGAAAGGAGCATATTCAATGAAAGTATTATTCATCGGAGGCACCGGGGTCATCAGTGAAGCGGTTTCACGTTTGGCCATGGAAAAAGGAATCGATCTATATCTTTTAAACCGGGGGAACCGGGGGATGTTTTTTCCTGAAGGAGCCAAGCATATTAAAGGCGATATTCGGGATTTAGCCGAAGTGTCAAAAGCACTGCAAAACTATGAATTTGACGTTGTGGTCAACTGGATCGCCTATACACCGGAACAAGTCCGGGTCGATTTGGAATTATTCAAAGGAAAGATTAGTCAATATATATTCATCAGTACGGCATCGATTTTTCAAAAACCAGCCCGAAATTATCGAATCTCCGAATCAACACCCATCGCCAATCCTTATTGGCAATATTCCCAGTATAAAATTGCCTGTGAGGAACTGTTGACCCATGAGTACCGTAATCACGGATTTCCGGTAACCATTGTCAGACCGTCAAATACTTATGGTGTCTCGATGATTCCCTCTTCCTTGAACTGTTGGACGAAAACATGGACCCTAATCGACCGGATGCGGAAGGGCAAAAAGGTGGTCATCCACGGAGATGGAACCTCGCTCTGGGTAATGACGCATAATACCGATTTTGCCAAAGGGTTTATCGGTCTCATCGGCAATATGCAAACCATCGGGCATTCGTTTATTATCACTTCCGATGAAGTCCTGACTTGGAATATGATTTATGAAGCCATGGCAAAAGCAGCGGGGGTAAAACTCAATGCCGTTCATATTCCCTCGGAATTTCTAGCCGCTGTTGTTCCCGAAGCGGAGGGACGGCTCCTGGGTGATAAGACGGAAAGCGTGGTTTTTGATAACAGCAAAATCAAGTGTTTCGTACCCGAATTCACAGCCACGGTACCGTTTGCGGAGGGAATTCAACGATCCGTTCAGTGGTTTGACTCCCATCCGGAATATTGCGTGATTGATGAAGCATGGAATGATTTGATGGATAGGGTTATCGGGGAGTATGAAGCTGCAACAAGCCTTGCGATTGATAAATTGTTACAAAAAGTGTAATGGGGGTAATGTCAATGCAATTTTCAGAATTGGTAAAAATACGGCAAAGCGTGCGGGAGTATTCGGACAAGCCGGTGGAACGCTATAAAATAACCCGCTGTCTGGAAGCAGCCCGTTTGGCGCCATCGGCTTGTAATTATCAGCCGTGGAATTATATTGTAATCGATGATCCGCAATTAAAGGACACCATCGCCAAAAAAACATTCGGCACGGAGGCTTCGGTTCCCATTAACCGATTTACGTTACAAGCCCCGGTATTAATATTGATTACGGTGGATCAGCCCAGTTTAGTCTCTAAAATCAAGGGAGCCTTTAACCGTAAGGTTTTTGAATTTTTAATTGACATTGGGATGACTGCTTCATACTTTTGCCTTCGGGCGGCGGAAGAAGGGCTTGGAACATGTACTTTAGGATGTTTTAACGAAAAGGAAATCAAACAATTTCTCAAAATACCCGCTTCCAAGAGAATCGCCTTAATGATAAGCTTGGGATATCCCAAATCCAATGAACCTCGTCCCAAAGTCAGAAAACGATTGGACGAAATCGTGAATTATAACATGGAAGGGTATGACGAAAATAATGACCGTGGTTAAATTTTTATCCCAATTACGGGACTTGGAAATTCATATTTGGGTGGAAAATGATACTCTCCGTTACAAAGCGCCCCAGGGAGTGATGACCTCCGAACTGCTGGCGGAAATCAAAGAGCGGAAGACGGAGATCATCGACTTTTTAAAACAAGTCAATCCTTATTCCGCTATTGAACCGGCGCCGGAACAAGAAAATTATCCGGCCACCGCCGCCCAAAAACGGTTATATATCCTCGGCCAACTGGAAGGCGCCGAGACCAGTTATAACATATCCGGAGCCACCCGGATTGAAGGGAAACTGGACCCGGATCGTCTGGCGAAAGCCTTTAAAGAACTGGTCCGACGACATGAAGCCTTCCGGACCACCTTTGCCTTCATTAACGGGGAACTGGTCCAACGGATTCAGCCTCAGGCGGAACTGGCGGTTGATTATCAGGAACTGGAGGAAGCCTTGGTGCCGGAGGCCATTCATCAGTTTGTTCAGCCCTTCGATTTAAGCCGGGCTCCCTTGTTACGGATCAAGTTGCTTAGGGTGGGGCCGGAGAAACACGTCCTGCTCTATGACATGCATCATATCATTTCCGACTTAATGTCCATGAGCGTGTTAGTGCGGGAGTTCACCAAATTATACAATGAAGAATCCCTCCCGGAATTACGGATTCAATACAAGGATTTTGCCTATTGGCAAAACAACACCGGGACAGCCGCCATCCAACAACAGGAAAAGTACTGGCTGGAGAAATTCGCGGGACCCATCCCGCAGCTCGACTTACCCACCGATTATCCCCGGCCGTCGGTAATGAACTTCCAGGGCGAAGCCCTTGATTTTTGGCTGGATGAAGCACTGGCCAACCAACTGAAACAATTGGCGGCGCAGCGAAAAACCACCTTATTTATGACGCTGTTGGCCGGATATAACCTTTTTTTAGCCCGACTTACCGGAGCAAAGGAGATCATTGTCGGGACCACGGTGGCGGGACGGCGGGACGCGGAGTTGCAAAACATGATCGGGATGTTCGTCAATACCTTGCCGTTAAAGCACCATCTTGATCTTACCCGGACCTTCGCCGAATTCCTGGATGAAGTAAGACAAAACACTTTACAAGCCTTTGAAAACCAGGATTACCAATATGAAATGCTGTTGGACAAACTGAAAATACCCATTGATTTAAGCCGGAATCCGTTGTTTAATACGTTATTCAATCCCCAAACCGAATTTAATACCAATAATTATCAGTTTGAAGCGGGCGGCTTGAAATTCACCCCCTGTGAATACGAAAACCAGAGTAATACCTTTGCCTTCGACCTGATGATTTTGTTAAACGAGATTGGGAATGCCGTGCAGTTGAATTGCATTTACCGGACCAGTTTGTTCAAGCGCTCCACCATCGAATATCTGATGCAGGAATATATTCGGCTTTTGAAAGAGATAACCGGAAACCCCGGAAAACTGATGCAGGATTACCGGGTATTCAACCCCCATGATATTCAAAGGCAGGGGCATTCCATTCACATCGCCGCACCCTACCGGGAGTTTGAGGCGGAGGCGGTAAACCGGTCGATTATCGAACGTTTCGAGACGATTGTTACGCAATATCCCAGCCAAATCGCCGCCAAAGTGGGCTCCAACGCACTGAGCTACGAAGCGCTCAATAAACGGGCCAATCAACTGGCGCGGCAAATCCGGGAAAAGCAAAAAGGTACCCAACCCGTGGCCCTATTATTCGGGAATGATCCGGATATATTCACCGGGATCATCGGTATCTTAAAAGCGGGACAAGCCTATCTGCCGCTAGACCCCACCTATCCCAAGGAACGGTTGGCGTATATGTTAAGCGATTCGGGAGCGTCCTTGATTGTCACGGATCATCAAAATGTAACCCTGGCCGCCGAGCTGGGGAAAAAAATCGGGAAAAAGATCCAGGTCATTGATATCGGTAAAATCAATCCCAAAACCGGGGATGATAATTTGAATCTGGCCATCGGGCCGGAACAAGTCGCCTATATCAAGTATACCTCGGGTTCCACCGGAAGACCCAAGGGAATCCCGCAAACCCACCGGAATGTGCTGGCTTTTATCCGCCGTTACACCAATCAGTTACATATCAATCCCGAAGATAAAGTGGCCTTATTCTCATCTTACAGCCATTCGGCCGGGGCCATCGATATCTTCAGCATGTTATTAAACGGGGGGACCTTATATCCCTTTGATTTAAAATCTGAGGGAAACCTGAGAAAAGTAGCGGATTGGCTCATGGCCGAAGGGATCACCATCTTCCATTCGGTGCCCATGGTGTACCGGTATTGTACGGATAGCTTAGTGGAAGGAGAAAAATTCAACCGGGTCCGGCTGGTGGTGCTGGGCGGGGAACCGATACTCGCCAAAGACGCGGACCGGCTCAAACGTTATTTTGAGAGGGACTGTGTCCTGGTGAACATGTTCGGGGCCACCGAAGTCATCATCGGCACCTTTGGAATTATTGATCAGGAGACTGAAATCACCGGGGCCCAGGTTCCGGTGGGATATCCGGTGGAAGAAGTCAAGATTTACCTGCTGGATGAAGTGGGTAGGGAGGTACCGGTATTCGGGGTGGGAGAAATCATCTATGACAGCGAATATCTGGCGCTTGATTACCTGAACTTGCCGGAGAAAAGCGCTGAAAGCTATGGCCCCAATCCGTTAACCGGAGAGGGGCGGGTGTTCCGGAGCGGTGATCTGGGGCGAATGATGCCGGACGGACGCCTCGAATTCCTGGGCCGGAAGGATTTTCAGGTGAAGATCCGGGGCTACCGGATCGAGTTGGGAGAGATCGAGGCGGCGCTGGATAACATCATGGGGATCCAAAAAAGTATCGTGGCCGGGTTTGAAAAAGGGGAAGGCGACTGTTATTTGGCCGCGTATTACACCACCATTGGCGGGGCCGAACCGGATAAAAAGGAACTGCGGCGGTTGCTCGGGCAGAAACTTCCGGATTACATGATCCCGTCGTATTTCGTGCGGCTGGAGAAACTGCCCTTGACCCCCAATGGGAAAGTGGATCGGAAGGCTTTACCGGAACCGGAAATCAGCGGTATCGACACCGGGATCAATTATGAAGCGCCGGAGAATGAAATCGAGGCCAAACTGGTGGAGATCTGGCGGGAAGTCTTGGAAATCGAAAAAATCGGGACCAATGACAGTTTCTTTGATTTGGGCGGGCACTCCCTAAACGCCACCCAGGTGATCCTGAAAATCCATAAGGAACTGAATGTGGAATTACCGCTCAGAGATATATTCAACGGGCCCACCGTGAAGGAACTGGCCAGGCGGATTGCCAACATGGAGAAAAACATCCATTCCGCCATCAAGGTTGTCGAAAAGAAGGAGTATTACCCGGTTTCCGCTTCCCAGAAGCGAATGTATATTGTAAGCCGGATGGATGGTGGCGGGATAAGTTATAACATGACCGGCGCCGTTATCATCGAAGGAGAACCGGATAAAAAACGCCTGGAGAAAGTATTTCGGACTTTGGTAGCAAGGCATGAAGCGTACCGGACCTCTTTTGAAATCGTAGCTGGAGAACCGGTCCAGAAAATTCATGAGGCGGTGGATTTTGAAATCAGTTATCAGAAAATGGGAGACGATAAACTGGAAGAAAAGATCCGGGAATTTATTCAGCCGTTTGACTTAAGCAAAGCTCCCTTATTGAGAGTGAAGCTTATCGAGCTTTCCCAGCAAAAACATATCATGATCTATGATACCCATCACATTATTGCCGATGGAACATCGACAAGTATATTAACCGGGGAGTTTATCAGGTTATATAATGGTGAAGAATTGCCTGAATTACGAATCCAGTATAAGGATTACGCCGTCTGGCAAAATGAGTTGCATAAAACCAGCAAAATCAAAGAACTGGAAGCATATTGGGTAAGCCGTTTTTCGGATGAGATACCGGTGTTAAACCTGCCAACGGATTATCCCCGGCCAACCGTTCAAAGTTTCGCGGGAGATCAGTTAAAATTTGAAATCGAACCGGAACTCACTCAAAAACTCAACCGGTTAGCCTTGGAAACCGGAGCCACTTTATATATGATATTATTGGCGGCATTGAATATCCTTCTATCCAAATATAGCGGACAGGAAGATATTGTAATCGGTTCGACGATTGCCGGACGGCCCCACGCTGATCTGGAGAAGATCATCGGTGTATTTATCAATAATCTGGCGATGCGGAATTATCCGGCACGGGTGAAAACCTTTACGGAATTTCTGGCCGAAGTTAAAGAGAATTCTTTGAAGGCCTACGAGAATCAGGATTATCAGTTCGAAGAACTGGTTGAAGTTTTGAATTTACAGCGGGATTTAAGCCGTAATCCATTGTTTGACGTGATGTTTATCTTACAAAATATGAGTAATTATAAAATTGAAAGCTCCGCTTTACAGTTCACGCCCTATGAACTTGAGAACATAACCGCTAAAATGGATCTTACCCTGACTTCATTTGAAGCTGATGGAAAACTGGTCAATACCTTGGAATACAGCACCAAGTTATTTGCCAAGGAAACCGTCCGGCGTTTGATGGACTCACTGATCTGCATTTTGCAATCGGTAGTGGAGAATCCTCAAGTTAAAATTGCGGAGATCGAAATTTTGTCCAGCCGGGAAAAACAAACGATTTTGGAAGACTTCAATGCCACCCGGGTAGAATATGCGAAAGACAAGACGATTTACCAATTGTTTGAAGAGCAAGCGGCCAGGACTCCCGAGGCCATCGCCCTGCAATATAAAAATGAAACACTGACCTACCGGGAG
>JAEZJQ010000051.1 GCA_023436305.1 Bacillota bacterium | reverse complement strand
ATTGAGCTACTTCAAAGCAATATGGATGAGTGAAAATATTACCGGACACAATATCCCAAACACCCACACCCTTCGCATTCCTGTCTTCGTTCAAAATCCTCCAGCCGGTCGTGCCTCCTGCCAAACTCGGCCATTTCCACGACTTCCCGCTTCGTATTCTTCAGCATCTCCCGCTTCAACGGAACTTCTACCCGGCTGTCGGAATACACAAAGTAAAGCACGGCCTCATCGGGTAATCTCCCCCATAACGCCTCTACCGCCAATGCATAAAGCTGTAATTGCCAGAAGTAACCCATCGCTACATCTTGAATTTTATCCGCGTGAATCCGGTGCGTCTTATAATCCACCAGCGTTAGTTTGCCATTACGCTCACGAATCAGCCGGTCAAACCTTCCTTCGACTAGAACTCCATCCGTAAGCTTCACCACAAACGGCACTTCATCCCATAGTTCCCCCGCAGCTTCGGTAAACGGGCTCTTCCGGAAGTTGCCCCACATCCGCAGTAAATCGTCTTTTAATTTTGCCTTGGACTCTTCCTGGAGATCACTGAAACCAGTGGACCACAATTTCTCCGGCCATTCCGATCCCACCAGCCGTGCCGCTTGGTGGATGAACTTACCAATCCGGGTTCCGATATCCGCCCCGCTGGAAGTTGAACCGGATACCTTATTACCGTCAAAAATCATCGCTTGATGGCCGGTATCCTCCAACCCCAACCGGTGCTTCCAAAAATACAAACGCGGGCATTCTTTGAAGGTGAGCAATTCGGTAACCTTCAACGTGGTCCGTAATTGTCCCGAAACGGTGACGGGAGCCGCCGTTTCCAGTTCAATATTTACCGCTGCTTCAGCTTCGTTAGCCGCGGCGGCTTCCAATATTCCTGCGGTATAGTTTTCTAAAAAACCGCCGGCCCCGGAAATCCTCTCCATCTCCGGTAATTCCCGGATGATCCGGAGGGGAATCCCTCCGAAGTCCAGCACTGGCCCGGCGTCGTTCAACGGCAATAATAATTCAAACCATTTCATCCAGCTATCGGCATGCTCAATCTCCGTGGCTTTTGACTTGCTCCGGCCGGAACCCGCCAGGATCAGCTTACTTTTAGCGCGGGTCAAGGCTACATACAAAACCCGTTTCAACTCCGCCAATTCTTCCCGCCGGTTTGATCCTTTGATCGCTTCCCAGCCGGTTCCGTATCCGGTTTCATTTTCACCGTATTTCACACCAAACCCCAGGCCTACGGTTTTATGATAAGCGATTCGCCCGGTGATACCCCGTTTGAATTGCCGGTCCAGATCCGGCAAAAAAACGACAGGGAACTCCAGACCCTTGGCCCGATGAATCGTCATCAGCCGGACCACATTGCCGGTTTCCAACTGGGTGGGGGCTTCGCCCTCCACGACCTCCACCTCTTCCAATTCTTCGATATAAGTCAAAAAACGGCGCAGGTCATGAAACCCTTTGGCTACAAATTCATCGGCTTTGGCCAACAATTTTTCCAGGTTGGCCAAACGCTGGCCGGCATCAGGGAAAGCCCAGAGCGTTTCCCGGTAATGGCAGCATTCCAGGGCAAATCGGATAATACCGGGAATACCAAGATGTTCCCGTTGTTCGCTTAGTGAATTTAATAACTCCCGGAACAGGTTCAACCGCCACCGCTCATCGCTCTTGATCTCCGGCGCGAAATGGTCACTGTTATAAAACGCCGCAACTAGATTCCCGCCCCCGGCCAGCCATAACAAACTTTCATCCGAGATTCCGACATAAGGTGAGGTTAATAGGCTGAACAAAGCAACCCCGTCATAGCGGTTCAGCGTAAGCCGCAACAAATTCAACTGATCCCGGACTTCGGAACACTGGTAAAAATCGCCGCCGCTGGCGATATAATAAGGAATCCCCAGTTCCTGCAAGGCTTTCTGGTAAACCGGGATTGCCGTTTTAGCCCTGAACAAAATGGCAATATCGCTATAAGCAGCCCGTTCCCCCTCATCCAAACCAGGAGCCGGTTCCACAAGTTGGGCGATGCGCCGGGCAATCATCCGGGCTTCCGTCATCCGCCCGGCAGGATCACCGCTTAGAATGAACTCGATATTTCCCGGGGTACCGGTTGACGCCGCCACCAGCGGCTCATAAGAGAACGGCTCACCACGAAATAAAGGAACGGAAATGGTGTTTACAAAACCAATCACCAGTGGCGCCGAACGGTAATTATGCGTCAACGGGATCAAGTGGCCCTGTCGCGCCTGTAAATCGGCCTCCAGTTTTAACATCAAGTCCGCTTCCGCGCCCCGGAACCGGTAAATGGACTGTTTAATATCACCTACCACCATCAAACGGCCACCCTGATAACCTTCTCCCAGTAACAGCATGAGTAAGTCCATCTGCAAACTGTTGGTATCCTGAAACTCATCCACCAGCAAGTAACGTATCCCGGCTCTTACTTCGGCGGCGATGGCCGGATAATCTCGCAGCAGATCCCGGGCCAAAATCAATTGGTCGCTAAAGTCCAAATAGCCCATTTCCTGTTTGGTCCGGGTATATGTTTTATCAAGCCGGGTGAACATTTCTCCGAATACGGGAATCCGTTGCAATGTTTCCTCATCCAATAGACGTCCAAAGACGGCGTCAATCATATCCCGGATTTGCGTCACCCGGTCTTTGATGGTATTGGGAACATTTTTGGGCAGAGCTTTAGTAAGCTCCGTCAGCCCCGGTAACAATTCATTCAAGCGATCCGCACTGGATAACGACTCGCGATATACCGGCCAATCTTCCCGCAATGAAGCCATAATTTCCGCGGCCCGTTCGGTCAAAGAAACCGTCCGGCTGAAATCAATCAATTCTTCGATCTCCGCCATGATCTGATTCACCGTAAAAGGGCATTTGACGCATGCCGCCTTCAAAATATCAATGCTAATCCGGATCACTTCCGGGAACGTTATTCCTCCTTCCCGGATGGTCTGATAGATACCGCTCAAGCCTTTTTGAAACCCTTCCCAGCCAAAATCAAGCAATATTTGCAGGAGAATCTGTTTATCCCGTTCAGCGGTTTCCGGAGATTTCATATATCCGGTGACCACTGTTTCAATGGCCCCACCGGTAAAAATCGCTGTTTCCCCTTCGCCCAAAATACCGGTTACCGGAGCAATTCCCGCCTCCAGTGGGTGTTCCCGGATCAGGCCCAGACAAAAACTATGAAAGGTGCCGATCCGGGCGCTTTCCAAAGCCAGCAAATTATCTCGCCAAAAAGCCGCAACCTCAAGTGTTTCAGCCGTCTTGGCCCGGACCCGGATCTCGTCCCGGATCCGTTCCCGCATCTCCGCCGCCGCTTTTTTGGTAAAAGTAATGGCTACGATCTCCCCAATGGCGGCACGCCGTTCTTCCAACAAACGCAGATATTTGCTGGTCAAAACGGTGGTTTTCCCGGTACCGGCCCCCGCGGTCACCAGGAGATCGGCTTCGAAATCGGAGACAGCATTAGTTTGTTGTGGATTCAACGGATAGCCCATTGGCCCGGTCCACCTCCCATCCCGCACACCGGCAAACATCCTGAAACTCGCAATATCGGAAACAATCTCCAATCCGCTGAAATTCACCGGAACGAATGGACTTCACGGTGTTAATGATAACACTTTGAACTTCATTCAACCAATTTTGCCAATCCGCTTCCTTCAACACCCCCGCACCCGCAAAACCGGCCATTTGAATCCGGCGCCAGACGCCACCCCGGCTCCGGGAAGGCGCTTTCAGTCCCAGGTAACTTCCACCCACCGTGGCGCCGGCGCCAAACAACAATTGTTCCAGGGCTATAATATATACCGGGAGTTGTAGATAATCTCCTTGTATAATTTCCTTCACCGAAGGCCCCCGGCCCGATTTGTAGTCATACACCACGAAATGACCGCCAGCGTCGGTATCCACCCGGTCAATTTTACCCCATAATTTCACTTGATCAGGACCTTCCCCAAGTTGGCAAGGATTCGATTGCGAAGCGGGGTCATAATCTCCTTTCACCAGCCCGAAAGCGAATTCCAGGTATTTGATGTGAAAGCGGTTCTTGGTCTCCACCGCCCATTGCAATTCCGAATGAAGCCAACGCCTCAAATTACGCCGAATCGAGTTTTCCTGAAGCAATAACATCAGTTGCGCCAGATCATCGGCGGCGTTTTCCTGCCATTCCCGGTAATAATTTTGAAAACAATCCTCCAACAGCCGCTCATGAACACCGGCGTTATCCGGTAGCAGGCTTTGATCGCGGTAATTATCCCCAAACGACTCCAAAATCTGATGATACAAACTGCCCAGATCAAGCGCCGACGGGGTAAGTTCCACTTTTTGCGCCGGTTGAACATTCAAGATCCGTTTCCCGAAAAAGCGGTACGGACAACTCCGGTAATCCTCCAGGGCGGTGATGGCAAACACATGATCGGGGCCAAACATTTTAGCAATCATTTGCAGCGAAGCCGGATTTGAAAATAGCGGCGCCACGGGACCATCCCGGCGCAACTGCCAGCCGCGAATCCGCGACACCAGTTGCCGGTAAGGGACTGTTCGTAGTAGTTTTTGGCAGCCGAACCGATCATCCGCCGCAAACTCTGCCGGATCACACCCTAAAAAGCGCGCTATACAGCTTCGCACTTCGTAAACCGAATGGCATTCCGCTAAAGTCTCCGGCAATCCCGGCGCCAGTGGATAATATTTTCGGTAATCGGCCAAGCCGGGCGTCCATTCCAAAACCTCATCCAGGAGAATGGAGCGGTTGATAGGCTGGCCGGTGCTATCCTGATCTTGATAAACCAGATACAACTTGTTGGTAGCCGATTGCAAAGCCCAATAAAACGCTAATTTTTCCTGGATATAATAATGGGCGCCGGTTTCCAGTTCGATCCCCCGTTTTTTTAATTTAAACCGCCCGGTGGTCTCCACTTTCCAGTCATTAATATAAATACGGGGAAAAACTCCTTGTTCCAACCCGGTGATGAAGACTATACGGGCCTTCAATCCCCGCGCTTCCCGGGGAGGCAGCACCCGAATTCCGGTCTGGCCGGCCTTCAGCGGTTCTACTTCCAAACCGGAACGTGTCAACAGGTAATCGTTAATTAATGTATTAAATTCTGAAATTCCAATCTCCGTTTCGAATTCCGGGGCTTTTTCCAAAAAAGCCGTCCATTCGTCAAGACTCCGGTCGATCAACTGGGCCGCCCGGAAATTTAACAACCACCCTGACTCCATTTCCCGGCCATTTTTATCCGTTCCGATAATACCATCCGGCTTCATTGCCCATGGACGCATGTATCCGGTTATCAACTCTTTTATAACCCACAAATAAGCTTTCAACGAGGCGCGTAAGGGAACTCCGGCCAAGTGTCCGACTGCTTGTGACAAGGGTTCCAGATTGAAGCCCATCTCCAGGAAGTATTGCCTGAAATTTTCGCTATTTACCAATTTCAGCCAGCGTTCCCGTCCGGAGAGCGCGCCGTAACGCTCACTTATCATAAACAGCAAACGGTCTCCGGCCGGTGCATCTTCCCGGTAATAATGCCGGATTAGGACTTCCAGATCCAGCCATTGCCACTCGTTGTTTGCCGCGGTCAACAGGTTGACAAGCTTATTTACACAGGGAAATTCGGTAACCGGACGCTTCGGCTCCGCCAACGGTAACTGGTACTCCTTAAAAACCGGGGCCGCCGTACGTAAAAAGCCCGCCGGGTCCGGAGCCAAAATTAAAAAATCATCCGGTTTCAGGGCCGGATCATCTTTCCATAACGCCGCTATCTCCCGGGCAATCCCGGTGGCCTGCCGGATAACGCCCGCCGTTTGTATAAGTCCCAGCGATTGATCACCAGGTTCCAGCGGAATATTTTCCGGTTCCCCGATCCAAAAATGTTCCTGAAGCCGGGTCAGGGCATTACACGGATCCGGTTTCGTAACCCGGCCGTTTTCCTGTTCAAATTCTCCCTTACTGGATATCATGTCACCGCTAATTTGGGGAATATGAAAATAGTGGGCGCTGAGTTCCTGAAAATCATTGACATTAGTCGGATCAAGGATGATTTCAAAATCGAACCACGCCGATAAAACATGGATAAAAGCATTCTGCAACGGGGTTAAATCAGTGAAGCCATATAATAAAACCCGGGTTGGTTGTTCAACTGGAAACAGGCCCTGTTTCGCTTGAAGCTCCGTCAGGATAAAATCCGCTTCGCTAAACCCGAATTGAGCTAATGACTCCTGATAGCTTTGATAAAGCAACGCCAGTTGCTGTTCTTTCTCCCCTTGACCGGCTGCCCACTGCTTGAATATTTCCGGAGTCAACCGGCTCCGCTTCCATTCGTCGATTCCCTGCAGTATCGCCTGGCGGTAACTGGCGGTAAAAGGCACCCGGTTTAAATAATCCATTTTTCCTTCCGCCACTAATATATGAAAACTTTGGGCGATTAAAAGGTTCCGTTCCAGCGCTGAAGGATTTCGCTGGTTCAATCCGAACCGCTCAGCCATCTCTTCCAAGAAACCCTCGAACAGGAAAAACCGGACCCCTCCAATACCTTGAATCCCCGGCTGGTTTAGCAGCTCATCTTGAATAAATTGAAGTAAACTCAAAGTAGGAAAGATCACCATCCATGAAAAATCCTTGGTTTTCAAGGCTTGGCCGAGGTGGGATAATAGCCGGCGGTGGGTGCGTAGTTCGCCGTTGACAGTGGTGATTTGCGGTAGTTTTGGAGTTGCGCTCACAATAATAAACCCCCAGTCCTATATATGTGGATTCGGGGTTGGCCGGGTAAATCCTTCCGGCTCTATTCATTTTAAAGCCGATTTAAAATTTATTATTTCTTTTTAAACCGTCTCATGGTAAACTGAATGTAACAAAATCGTAATAATAAATTAACATTCCCTCGTGTAAATCCTCCGTGAAAGTTGAGCGTTCATTTCAAACTGTATAAGGGGTGATGAATGTGTCGAAAAAAGTACTCATTATTTATGAGAAGATGGGTATGGGGCATTTACGAATGGCGAAGATTGTGGAGCAAACCCTAAAATCGGAAACGGATTTGACCATTATCAATCAAGCAGGGAGTGACCTTTTTAGTATTAACGATGTCCGTCTAATCGACAAGCTTTGGAACTTTTGTCTGAGGAAAAACTGGATTCGCACTGCGGATGTGGTGATCAATTATATGCTCCGGATCTTGTTCATGCCACTGTCCGAGATCTCGGAAGTGGACGTGATTCATGACAAATTAGACGAGATTAACCCCGATATTATTATCAGCACCGCCGATGCCTGGAATCACGTCCTGGGTTCCTACGCGTTCCAACACAAAATCCCCTTTTATATCATTATCACGGATATGGCAATTTTTATCGATTTAGTGAACCCTTACGCAACCCACCTTTGTTATTTCCCAGAAACCGCAAATGCCATTCATAATTATGATTTTCATATGCCTTATTTCTCAACGATTTTAAATCGTTCCATGACGTTTTTTCAGAAGTTACATTATGTTTTAAAATACTATCATAACTATCTCCTGGGCATCTTCACCAATTCAATTTATCGTAACATCAACCAAAGCTATCCGGTAAAAAATCATGCCTCGGTCAAAATCACCGGACCCATGGCCGATCAAAAACATTTTATCCCCCAAAATTCCCGGGATTTTAGAACAAAATTGGGAATCAATCCGGCGATCCCCACCGTCTTAATTTCCAGCGGCAGTATTGGTGGCCGGTTTCTCCATAAAATCATAAAAAACATCGCTACCGGCTTTAAAGAACCCCTAAATGTCCTGGTCATGTGCGGGACGGATCAAAAAACATATCAAAAAATTCTCGATTCTCGTTTCCTTCATCCGATCCATACCATCATCCCCTTTCAATATCAAGATAATTTTGAGGAATTTTTGGCCGGTTCCGACTGTGTCATTGCCCGTCCTTCAGCCGGAGTTTTTGTGGAGAGTCTCTTGCACCGGACTCCTGTAATTGCATACGGTAAGATGGCCGCCAACGATCAAGGGACCTTGGAAATTCTTAAAAAATATCGAACCGGTGAATTTTGTGCCGATAGGAAGAGTTTAGCGGCAACTTTGCGCCAAGTTTTGGCTCAAAAAGAGGAATATCAACAAAGGATTGACCATCTTTTGGCAACTTACGAGCTTACATATGAATCCCAGGAAAATCATCTGAAGAGTATCCTCTCTCAACACAAGGTTATCCGGCATTTACGCTTTAAGCAAGTCAAAAAAACTTTTACGAAAGAAGTTGCTTTCTAAACGGCTTATTATCCCACATTCGTTAATCATCTTTATCGGAAAGTCTCCGGAATTCGGCCGAATGGATTATTCAGTGACCGTTAAGTAATTGATTGATCATTTCGGAAAGAATGATACCGGCCATCATGGTAAATCACTACTTCTTCTACAACTCCAAAAGCTAAACTTCCTTGATGGTCTCATCAATTCGTAATCCTACATGCCGCCCCGGTTGGTCCAAGTACCCCAGCAATTTGTCACCAATCTTAATCTCACTGGAAGGCCGGATCTCCCCTTTGGAGCCAAACATCCGGACATGCCAATCATCCTGAATGAAGGTATTAATGCTTACCCCTTCGATTTCGCATTCAATGAGCAACAGCGGCCGGGACTCGATTTTCAACCGGCCGATGGTGACCACCCGGGCTTCGCCCCGGGCATTTACTACATATACCTTATCCCCGGCCCGTAAATCGGACAGATAGACCGCCTGATCGTTTGGCCCCCACACATACAAATGGATGCCGCCGGCATTGACCCGGAATACCCGCAAATTCATATATGGCAAAAAATGGGTTTCGGAGCAGGTTAATAAACCACCATTAGAGGTAGAACCTAAAATCATCCCTTCCTCCCGGGTCAATTCTGAGGTAGTATCAATACAAACCCGGGTTCCCATCCCAGCCGGTTTGATCTTTTTTACCACTGCTTCCTTTAACTCAAGCCGAATTTGGTTTATCCGCTGCATGACCTTATCCAGCGTGACAATCTCATGAATATTCCCGGTGGATAACAATAGTCCATCCGCCCCAGCCTCCATGGTCATGAGACTCACCTCGCCGTCCCGGGCGTCTTTCACTTTTTTCAAGATCCGGCAGTTGGACTTCTGAGTGGTAGCCAGGATTAATTCCAATGGAATATTGGTCGGATCTTTAAATTCAATGATCATCAGTTCGGTGTTCCGGACCAGTTGCACCGCCAGATCCAATGCCGGCCGGTCATCAACGCGGATCATCAGTCCAGCCTTGGCTGCCGTTTTTTGGTTGATTTGCTCAAGCAATTCGCTGTTTGTAACAATTACATAATCCGTTTTAGTGAACAATTGGTTGTATTTTTTAAGCTCTTCAAGATCCGGTATCGAGTCGATTAATACAGCTAGTTTCATCCGTTGCGGCAGTTTCATGTTCTCCAGGAGTTCTATGTCCTTAATGTGAATGAACAGCGTATGATAATTCATTTGGCAAACCTTGTCGATGATGTTCCGGTCCATTCCGGTGGCGATTTCAAACCAGGCTGTTTTTTGGTGGTTAGATTTCATCATTTTTTCTCCTTATAATTAGTTTTTTAGTGTGATTTGTCGGTTTCAACATCTTTGGTGGCGGCAATCAGACTTTTATTTAATGAGTTCGTAGGGGATGTCTCCGGATTAATCACTTCGTCAATCGTTTCAATAAAATTTGCAATATCGGGGCGTTGGAAAACATTCCGGCCGATGGCGACCCCGGCGGCGCCCACTTGGATGGCCTCTTTGATGTCTTTGATAAATTTGGCGCTATTGGTGGTAAATTCCCCGCCGGCAACCACCACCGGGATATTAACCCCTTGGATGATCCGTTCAAAGGAGCGTGGGTCGCCGGTATAATTGATTTTGACAATATCGGCGCCGATCTCCATCGCGATTCGGGCCGCCAGCATATTATTATTCGTATCTTTTTCATCAATACTGTTTCCCCGGGGATACACCATTGCGAGTAGCGGCATTCCCCACCTCCGGCATTCATCGGATATTTTCCCAAAGTCTTGGAGCATTTGATAGTCATGGTCATTGCCGACATTGATATGGATCGATACCGCGTCCACCCCCAGTTGCATGGCTTCCTCCACACAAGCCACCAGTACTTTCCGCTCCTTATTGGGGCTGAAATGAAGCGAGGCGCTTAAATGCAATATTACCGCTATGTCTTTATGGTTTTGTAATATATCCTTACACACCAAAATGTTGCCTTTATGGAGGATGATCGCATTCACCTTGGTCCTGGCGATGGTGTCCACCGTTTTGCGAATATCGTAAATGCCTTCGATGGGCCCTAAAGTCATCCCGTGGTCCAGCGGGGTAATCAACAGTTTTTTGCTCCCATGATTATACAGGCGACGCAATCGTAATTCTTTCATTGTCCATCCCTTCCTTATTCATACTTTTTGCAGTACATCGAACAACTCCTCTAATACGCTTTTTCGCCGGCTTTCTCCAGCCCGGGAAGGCTGTCCGAACCGGTAGGATTGATGTAGTCCAATACATTGGCGGTTTTACTTTGCAAATATTTCGCCAGTAAATCTCTTTTTTCCGCCGAAAGACCGGCGAGCTGTTTTTTGATGTTGGGCATGGGTAACTACCTCCCCCTGGATTATCCCGCCATTTATTTCAATCGATAAAATCGAAAAACGAATTATTGTGATAATTGGCACAAGTTATTACTACGAGTAATTTATATTTCACTCAGTTTTTGGATCAAATCATATTCAATTTCCTTTAATTTGTGAAAATGTTTCAAATAGTTTTTCCCAAAGAGATAATCCGCTTGATTGTATTTTTGAATCATTAATTCCACCAGGGAACGCCATTCTTCTACCGAGGCATCGATTGTTTGGAAAATATTCCGTTTAGCAAGGCCGGGGTATTGGTCCCAGGATTTGTGAAGTATCTCTTTGAATAACATTCTACGGGATATAATATTCGATAATTTCCACTCAAAAAAGCTTTTTAAATTACGATCGTGATAATAAATATGATCTTGATTTAAGTATAAAAATTCTTTTTGACAAATCTCCATTAAAACATCAAAGGCTTCAAAACTGTGGTATATTCTGAACCCGCCGTCTTCGTTACGGGAGGATTGAAAACTGTTGGCGCTGATCGCCCTGATTTCTTTCCGAATATCAATCTCCCGGGAAAGCCGTTCTTTCATAATATCCATTGTGGCGTAGTATAAATCCACATCAAAAGCATATCTCAAATCAGTTTTCTTGATGACGCCCACCGATTTGTTTTTGCTGTATGGAATAAAACTACTGCTTAAAATATAAGGTAATTCCACATAATATAACATTTCCCGGTCATAAGCGGCGATTATAAATGTGTGTACATTCTTGTCCAAATCCTCGGGAGAATCGGTAACCTCGAAATCAAAATTGATAAAATCCTTGATAAAAGGTACCTTTTTGACATATGTTCTGATAATCGGGAGTTTACCCTGGTCCAGCAGTTCTTCAATTTCACCCATGGACTCAAATCCCCGGCCTTTTACAATATTGGCCCGAAATATCTCATCGATAAAACGAAAACTATTTACATCCAGGTTATATAAATTCCCGTCGGAGTTCAGTACAACATGAAAGGAAATATCCTGAAGGAAAATGAGCAAGTAATTTGTATAATCCGGTATATACCGTTTCAAATAATAATAAATCATTAATGCATGACAATCCAAATTCTTGGCAATCGGGTCCAGGCCGCCTTCTTTGGTGAAGAAATATTCGATTTCCAGGTTTTTCTTCAGTACTAACGGGAGTTCTTCCGGTTCGGTATAAGAATTACGCTCCATGGCGAGCTGGGATAATTCGGCAATCGTTGGATACCGCATCATATCTTTAAGTGTTATCCCATAGTTATCCATTTTCGCAATAACCTGAATGGCTTTTAACGAATTACCACCTAGACCGAAAAAGTTATCACGGACTCCTATTTTCTCTAATCCTAAAACATCCCTCCATACTTGCCTGATCATTGCTTCGATACTATTTCCCAAATCAACAAAATCGATTTCCGATTGGATATCCAGATCCATAGCCAAAAGGGCTTTCTGGTCGGTTTTTCCATTCGGCAATAAGGGTATTTTTTCAACTTGGATATAATGGAAAGGCACCATATATTCAGGCAAATCCTCCAATAGGTATTCACGTAACTCCATGGCGCTAAGTTGAGCGTCAGATACGAAATATGCGTATAAATACGGGTCACCCTTCGGATCTTCTCTTACGAGTACTACTGTTTTCTTAATCAACGGATGCGACAAAAGTCGGGCCTCGATCTCCCCTAACTCGATCCGGTAACCCCTGATTTTAACCTGGTGGTCAATTCTCCCCAAGAATTGAATATTACCATCCGGTAACCACCTCGCCAGATCCCCGGTTTTATACATCAGTCCGTTATTTAGTTGAGAGTTGTTATTGAGTTGACATTCAGCAGTTAACAGTTGAAGGTTGTTTTCATTGAATTGTTCATTGTTCACTGTAAATTGTTCAATGTTCACTATACACTGTTCACTATAAAACGGGTTTGGTACAAATTTCGCCACGGTGAGTTCCAGCCGGTTCAAATATCCTCTCGCCAATCCAGCGCCCGCGATGCACAATTCGCCGACTACTCCGATGGGTTGGAGTTGATTATCACGATTTACGATATAAATTTGGGTATTGGCGATAGGGGTGCCGATATTAATGGCAGTACCGGCGGTTATCTCTTTAACCGTCGACCAAATGGTGGTTTCGGTGGGCCCATACATATTATAGATTTTCGCTTGGGTGTATTTTTGAAGTTCCAGCCGTAGACTCTCCGGCAATGCCTCCCCGCCGATCATGATCTCCTGAAAATCCTGTAAATAGGTGAGATCATACTGGCTGTTTATCAGCATTTGCATCCGGGAAGGGGTCGTTTGCAGCATATTGATCTGATGATTTCTGATTAATTGTCCCAAATACTTCGGGTCCCGTTGCCCGATTTCACTGGCGATGATGATCTTCATCCCTTGTGCCAACGGTAGCCAGGTCTCCAGACCAAAAATATCAAAGGAAATGGTCGTTAACGCCAGAATGGTTTTGGAAGCATCAAAGTCAATCCGGGCTTTGATTCCGGTCATAAAGTTAATGACGGCCCGGTGCTCAATCATGACTCCCTTGGGTT
>JAEZJQ010000121.1 GCA_023436305.1 Bacillota bacterium | reverse complement strand
GGATGACCTGGAGCTATTAGGGTTCGAAGGGGCAGCGCCCCAAAGCGCTTTAGCGCTACGGCTGAGATTGTTAAGGAGTGGCCGCACACTCCTTAATGGCAGAAAAATTTGACCCAAAAATCTTTCTTTTGATTGCTCTTTTAGGTTTCGTGGTTCATAAAAATCCTCCGATGTTGGTCGTTGGGGCTTTTAACTCACCCCTTTTAGTTCTTTGGTTGCGATTCGTTATTTTGGTGCAGTTCCCCTCTCTTGAAAACAAAAGAGGGGAAGCTTGATTTATTGGGGTTTTCGGAGGATTTATCACGAACACGCCTTCACGCCCTTCCATCCGTCCGGGCCAATCCTTCGGGACCAAGCGATGATTCGAATCATCGCCTCCCGTGAACAACCCTCACGCTTCCGAACGTGGCGATTCGAAGCACCGGTCTTTTCACACTTCATCCTTCACACTTCTCTTCTCTCCGGTATCACTCCCCTCACCCCGCCCGCCGGGTTCTCCGTATCGCCTTCCCGGCGCGGAATGAGATGGATGTGAGTATGAAAGACGGTTTGCCCGGCGGTGGCACCGGAGTTTACCCCAAGATTAAATCCCCGGATGGCGGGGTCGGTTTCCAGGAGCTGTTTCCTGCGGATACGGGCCAAGTCGTCGATGGCTTCCAGTTCCGCTTTAGTGGTTTCAAAATAACTGGAAAAATGGCGTTTGGGGATTATCAAAGAGTGGCCGGGAGTTACCGGGTGGATGTCGAGGATGCAATAGGCTAGTTCGTTTTCGATAAATTTTTTATCATCAGCTATATCACAAAAAATACATTCTACCTGATACGTGGCGGCCATTTCGCGAAAGTCGGTTTGGTCCTGGTCCCGTTTGCTCTCGTTGCATTTGGCGCAGAGCACCTGCAGGTTCTCATAGACCGTTTTGCCCCCTTTGGACCGGGGAATGATATAATCTACATGCAATACCGTTTCATCCCGGGTAGCTCCACAGAGAGCGCAACGGCCTTTGCCGTCCGTTAAAACCCGGTAACGGAGGGAGTCGGGGATGGGGTTGTCGTCCAACAATCGATAATCCCAAATGGACAGCCCTTTGGAGGAGATGTAGGTATGGATCTTCTCACTGCAAATTTTCAGAAGTTCCGCTTTTTGTTCCAGGGTTAGTTTGTGAATGTTCAAATTTAAGGAAACCACTTCGCCGTCTTTCTGGGATAACTTCGTGGTTGGAAAGTACCCGAATCGGCATTTCCTTTAATCGTTTCTCATAAAAAAGGATCTGGCTTTCGTCGTTGGCCGCGAATTCCCGGGCCAGTTGACGGATGGTGGCCAGGCCTCCTGCCTCGAGGAGGATTTTGATGAGGAGGGACTGGTAGATGTGGGACATGCGCATTTTTTGGGCGAGGAAGAGTTTGAGGTCGGTGAAGGTCAAGAAAATAACACCTCTTAATCAATTATAACAACCGTAATCTTGAAAGGTAGTGCAATCCCTTTAATATCGCTGTTTTACTCCGCTTCATCTAAAACCTGTGGAACATACACACGTTTCAATGGAATTAATCCTTTATAATTTGAATCAAGCGCTTCATAATGCTGTAAAACTAATTCGACTAATTCTTCACCATCAATTAATCGTAAATTGCTTTTACTTTTCGCGAAATTTTTAGCTTGTGAGGTAAATGAACCAAGAGTTACTAATAATCCAAATTCACCGGGTGATACTTTGCCATGTAAAGCGGAGACTACCGGGTCACCAATATTTCCTTCACTACTCTTTACTTGTACTTTGATAATTGGAGGTTCAAATCCCAATTCATCCTTATGGGCAATAATATCGATCCCTCCATCTGTACCTTCCGGTGAGACACGGGTACGATATCCCATTGTTTGTAATAAGTTAGCTACGAAATCTTCAAAAGGATGTCCTTTAAATTCTTGTGACAATCGCTTAATTATAAAGTCTTGAGTATTTGCTTCGATTTCCTCAGTAACATAAGCAATGGTTTCATCTTTAGTTGCAGGTATTGTTACACTTTTCCCTTCCAAAGCAGCAAAAAATTCTTCTGCATAGGTTTTTACTTGAAAAAAGGTCATGGCGGAGCCAATTTCATAAAGAGCGCCTTGTGAAAATTTGGTTCGTGGCAAAGATTGTAGCCACTTAACCGGCCTAAGGTTTGGGTAATTCTTTTCCAATCCCTGATTATATTCGTATGCTCCTTCAATACGCCCGATATGTATCATTCTTTCTAGCTTGGAAGGGAATACAATAATATCACCGGTTTTCATCTCATGAACAAACCGGTAGAGTTGGCCAGTATAATTAGGTATAGCGCCGGGTTTAATATCGGAGGAATATGTTTTTGAAACAACCGACTTAAAAGATTCCCGATCAGGTTTAATTTTTGATAAATCACCCATCTCGCACCAACCAATTGCTACATAATTCTTTTTCAGAAATAAATTTTCAACGGTTGTTCTTGTATGAATACCCCAAATTGTAGTATCGTTACTCATTTAAGCATCCCCCTAAATATTTTGGCGCATATTAAATCCTTATCATTTTTATTAATTCAATCATTGACTCCAAAATCTTCGTCGTGGTCTCCATCGGAATACCTGTTAATACTATATTTTGCATTTCCTTCTCCCTAAGCTCTGTGTTCAGTATTAAGTGAATTTCACCCCCAATCTTTTCAAGATAACCTCTTGTGAAAAAAATCATACCATTTTGGAAGAGATTCCTTTAATAACTGAAAAAAGTCCGCTCTCCAAAACATTCTAGTTCTAAGGGTATCAGTACTTTTCATTTCTATGTGAGCCTGATATTGAATTTTGTTATGTTCAAGAATGATGTCTTTTCGTTCGCCTTCGTGCAATTGATGAACATTAAAAAATCCCCTAATTTCAATAGGGACTCCTGTTCCGTGGATGGTAAAATGCTGACTTATCAAGTGTTTTTAGAAAAATATTAGGTTCCAAGATCGTCCATGAGAATACTGTTAATGGAAAGGAATGATTGTTTTTAATGTTAATGATGGCTCTTTTTTGTTAAGTAGTTTCAAATTAATACGATGCTTGACTCACTTGGTTATTTCACCAATAACTTCTAACCATTCTGGTCAAAAAACGGGTCGAAATGTTATCTTCGTCTTTTGGCATGCATCCAAACCCTAACCCCGGCCAATATAAATAATAACCCAACTCCCGTTACCGCCAAAAAGACCAATATAGCCAAAACCAATGATGTATAAAAAGTATATAAAAATGCCACAATGGCAAAACCAATTATCAATAATCCATTTAACAAATAATTTAGGGCACCAGATATAGTCGCCTTCGAAAAATCATAAGGTCTAACCCCTTTAGAAACCGAATAGTTAGGAATATATGAACTCATATCTTTCGCTCGTTTGATATTTCTCCAGAAATCCCTTGTCCGATCCTGCCCCGTCTTCATTGCCATATCAACCTCTGATTCCAGCTATTTCTGTTTCTCTTTCTTTATCTGCTCCGCAACCTTCGGAAACGCATTCTCTAATTGAATTATCACCCAACCTCTGATCCGCTCGTCCCCCTGCTCCCAAAGTTCATTAATTCTTGAAAAGAGATTAACCAATTCCAAGCTGGAAAGCTTTACAGAAATGCCTTTCGGCTGATTCGTTCTTTCCCCAAACAAAATCCAATCCACCGTAACCCCATAAAGCTCCGACAACTGAATCAACGCATTCGCGGAAGGATTATTCTTATCGGTTTCAATGGCACTTAAATTTCCTTTGGAGATCCCGGTTTTCCGATGAACCTCCGGAATCGTCAAATTATGTGCGGCTCGTAACGCTCGCAGCCTTTGACCGATTGTTTCAAGTTTTGGTTCCAAAATAAAATTTCCCCCTTGATTTCGGTTCTGATTTTGGATATAATATGACTGTAATTTAATGAACTATTCAAAAATAAAACGCACAACGCCAAACCCCCAGGCCCAAACCTAAAATTTGCGCCCTGGTTTTCCTATTCCCTAAATTTTCAACCAAATTTTATTATACCATATAAAAAGAGTAAATAAAGCAAAAAAGGTAAAAAAAAGAAGGAGGACCACCATGTCCGGCCCCCAACCCTGGAACGCACATCTTTACGCCATCCGTGAACCCATCCTGGCCCTGCTCCAATCCTACGGCCAGGATCTTCCCGAGCCGGAAATCCTCCACCGCATCCAAACCCACCTGGCTAAAAATAGCATCCAAACCATGGACACCCTCATCTTCGGCAGCTCCGCCACAAATTCCGAAGCCATGCTGCGCCAAAACCTGCTCCAATCCATGATCCTCCTGCCCCACCATCATCCGGACCGCGAACCCGTCTCTCCCGCTTTGGAGCTAACCGCCCGGGCCCTCGCCGATCTCTACGAAAACCCCACCATCGATATCTTTGTGATCGTCGCCGGTTCCCCGGAGATCATCCCCCTGCTCCGGCTCATCAAGCGCAAAAATAAACTATCCTACCTCATCTCCCCCCAAACCGGCCCCGCCACCATCAGCCATCAATACGCCGACATCCACCAATATCTCGAAGACCTCCTCCAACTCCCCCCACCCAACCCCTCAACCCACCGCCAAGACGCCCTTGAAACGCTTCTGGCCGTGGACACCGACACCATCAGCCAGCTTGACCTCCGCCGCGCCACGGAAGCCGCCCGCTACTTCCACCGCTCCCACATCCACCACCGCGCCGCCTCCACCGGAAACCCCGTCCCCCTCCAAAGCTACCTGACGATCGCCGCCCAAGCCACCGCCCGCCACCCCAGTGAAGTTCTCTCCACCCTCCGCCTGGCCCATCATTTGAAGTATCTAACCATCTACGAAGATCCCCAATGGGGCCTGTGTATCAAGGAAGGAGAGAATATAACAAATTGTGAAGTTTGAAGTGTGAAACTTAAATCATAACCATTCCCAGTTTGTGTTAACTTATCATGGCTTTATTTCATCGAAGAAGCTCCATCCTACGTGCTCAACCTCCCTGTCTCGCATAAGTATCCCCTTTTTCACCCTAAAATCTTTTAACCGCCGACACGGAAGTCGGCGTCGCGGCACGAAAACAGGATGTTTTACGCCGTCGGCCCTATAAACTCACGCCCCAGAGGCGCTACACGATGTAAGCGCCATTTTAAATCGCGCAGCACTCCACCGCAAGGCCATGGACGGCCTGAAGCTATTAGGGTTCAAAGGGGCAAAGCCCCTCGCGGCTGGATTGTTAAGGAGTGGCCGCACACTCCTCGTATAACGGCAAAACAATTTGACCCAAAAATCCTTGCTCTATGTTTTCTGATTTTTTAATTTTTGATTTTAAGCTTTAAAAGAGGTTTTAAACACAAAGCCCCCGGCGATGAACATAAAACTTTTTAAAACTAACTATCTCACTCTTGTCGCCGGCACGGAAGTCGGCGCCGCGGCACGAAAACAGGATGTTTTAAGCCGTCGACCCTAATTACACGCCCCAGAGGCGCTTACACGATGTAAGCGCCATTTTAAATCGCGCAGCACTCCACCGCAAGGCCATGGACGGCCTGGAGCTATCAGGGTTCGAAGGGGCAACGCCCCTCGCGGCTGGATTGTTAAGGAGTGGCCGCTCACTCCTTAACGGCAAACCATTTTGACCCAACAATCCTTTTAAAACTAACTATCTCACTCTTGTCGCCAACACGGAAGCCGACGCCGAGGGCATTCAGCAATCGCCTCAGAGGCGCTTACACGATGTAAGCGCCATTTTAAATCCCGCAGCATTCCACCGCAAGGCCATGTACAGCCTGGAGCCATCGAGGATCTATAAAAAACAAGGAGTGGATTTTCCACTCCCCGCCTAAAATCGTATCCCTCAATTCGTCATCAATCATTCAAAAAGCCAATCCCTTTTAAAGGTTTCCCAGAGGAACACCCGTAATATCCACCTCATCCAAATACGCGAACGTGCTTTTCCTGCTTAAAACCGCTCTGAACCTCAACATAAAACTGCCGTTATTCCAGGCCGATGCAGGCAGACTCCACGTTTTGGCCGTCCACGCGTTATTTGCCGTCACATCCTCAAGTTCGTTCCAAGTTAACCCATCGTACCATTCCACGATAAAATGATCTCCACTCCGGAAGGAGCTGGTCATCAGCATATAATTTACCTGGATATTGCTATAACCGGTGGTACTCATCCCCTTTGTCAAAGAATCGCTGTAACTGAACCGGCACGAATAATAACCCCAGTAAGCGTTGAGCCATTCAAAATCACAGCCGTTATTTGTCCAGCCGCCGGTGGTGAAGTTCTCATCATCAAACCCATCACTGAAAGTAAGCGGTGGGACGGGGGTTGGTGAAGGTGTCGGTACCGGGGTGGGCGTAGGAGACGCTGTTGGCTTAGGGGTTGGGGTCACAGCACAGGGTACAATCACTACGGTAGCGGTGGCCGTCTGCCCCTGAAAAGAAACGGTAATTTGGGTGGTTCCGGGATTAATTCCGGTGATTACGCCATCCGGGCTAACTGTGGCAATCGTAGGGTCACTGACTTGATAAGTCGCGTTCTTACCGACTTCGGCGGTTTGGCCGTCACTGTAATACGCTGTTATATATAAATTATAAGGATACCATGTTTCTAAATAACTTGGTATATAACCCGGACTTATCCCGGTCACCGGATTAATCCGGGCCGGGTCCTCATATTTGCGGAGCATGTTAGTATTCTTCGAATATAAGTAATTCCGGCCCAGGCCATCTTGGGCGGCAAGGTCAATGTTATAGGGTAACACTATTTCTTTCTGATAGGTATCGCGCCGGTAAATGGCCGTAGGGCAAAACACCTGATTCCCGGATACCGCAATAAACCGTTCTCCGTAACTCCCGAGGATGTTCGGAAGCTGGGACGCATCAAACCGGCGTGTCTCCCAATAGATGCTTCCACCGGTGAAGATGGTTTTCCGATATGGATTGTACATGCTTAACCCGCCGTCGGAAGCGACCCGGTCAATCTCAGTAAGATCGGAAGTCCGGATAGTATACACCTTACTTCCGGTCAAACCGGTTTCCCCGATATACAGTAAATTATTAGCAAGATCCAGAGCCAAGTCCGGTAAATAGTATTGATTATGAGTGGTGTTAAAAAGATCTTGAATCTGACCGGTGTCCAAATTGTAAACATTGATGCGGCACCACTGGTCTTCCTCGGTATAATACAGTTTATCCTGGTCCACTTCAATGATGTAAGGATTGAAATTCAAATTGACCAGACTGACGGGGCTGTCAAAAGCAGTTCCGGTTACCGCCACCCGGGTCGACCCGCACAACGCTATATACAGATTGCCATTCAACAGCTTGATGTCAGTGGGTTGGCTCCCGATATATTTCTCACCCTCCACGATCAGATCACTGCCCCGGATGTACAACAACTTGTTCGTCTCTTCGGAAATGGCATAGATATAATCCCGGGTCTCGTCGTAAACCCATTCCGTCAGGGGTTCATCCAAAATCGCCACGCCTTGCGAATACTGGTGGCGCATGCTTATATCCAGCGACGGATTGAATACTTGTTTCGTAATGGTATGACCATAGGGATCATACAAGTAAGTCACATTCTGGCTGTCCGTAAAGGCCAGCGAGGCGGGCACCGGCAGATCGGCAAGCTTCACAAATTTTTCCCGGTCATAAATGGCGGTGTTGGCATAGGCGAAGTTCAGATCCCGGTCATAAGCCACAATATTTACATAAACGTAATTGCCCTGGACGTGGATAACTCCTTTGGAACTATAGTAATAGTAACTATTCTCATACGGATTTTTGGGGTCATATTCCCCGTAAATTTCCGCCAGATTGGCGCCATTTAAAGCACAGCCCTCGTAAAAGACCGTGTTCTGATCGGCGATGACCCTCCGTAGTGGAGCATCAAACCCGTAATTTTCCCGGTAAGTGGTCCGGTCTACTTGTTTAAAGTCGGTAGTCCGGATGGTATAGATATTGCTCGCGGTGCTGGCCGATTCAGCGATATAGAGCAAATTGTTCGTCCCGTCAAACCATAATTCGGGTGAACTGAACGAGCCGGGCTCAGCCCCGAAGATCTCAGTAAACTGCCCGGTGCTGATCTGTTGAACCGCCACGTGGCAGCCCTGCATCTCCTGAGTGTAAAAGAGTTGATCCGGCCCCACCTCGATCCGGTAAGGGTTGAAACGGGTGATGATTGCGCTGACAGTGCCGGCCGGATCGGTTCCGGTTACCGCCACCTTTGTTGCGCCTGCCAGGGCGATATAAAGGGTTCCGTTATACAGGTCAATATCGGACGGACGGCTGCCGATATATTTCTCGGCCTCCACCGTTAGATCATTGGCCCGGATGTATAACAACCGGTTGGTCTCTTCCGAAACCGCATAAATCCGGCCATTGGTTTCATCAAACACCCAGTCGGTCAGAGATTCGTCCAGGGTCACCTTATCTGTTTCATATTGGTGCTGCATGGACGGATCCAGGTTCAAATTCAATGTTTCCTTACGGATGCAAAGGGCATTCGGATCAAATAAATACACATTATTCTGACTATCCATCAATGCAAGGCTTGCTTCCACCGGCAGGCCGGTGATTCCGACAAACCGGTTCCGGTCATATACGGATGTCCGCGAAAATACATAATCACCCCGGACGTAAATCACACCGTCCCGGTATTCCCCGTTGATCTCAGCCAGGTTGGCCCGGTTAAAAGAACGCTGCGCGCAAAAGACCTGATCTCCGTCGACGATAAGCCGCCGCTCGAAGCGGTAAAAGTCGGAGGTCCAATCTCCATATGTAGCCCGACTAACCTGGACGTAATCCTGGGTGCGAATGGCCACGATATTTTTATCGACATAACTATCCTCAGCGATGTACAATACGTGATTGGCCCGGTCCATGGCCAGATCGGGCGATGAGTAATTGGTATATAGATCCGTGGTTTTCTCCTCAGTGTCGTTTACGAGGTTGTAAGCATAAACTCCGCTGGCGACGCTATCGGATTCCGCATAAAACAATTTGGTACCGTCAACCGCCACTTTGACGGGGTTATTTTGGGTGAAGATCGTTCGCTCCACGATCTGGGCGGCGGTATCGACGATTACCACCTGTTTACTTTCCGATAAAGGAATGTATAGTTTCCCCGCGGCCAGATCCAAATCCGAAGGCCCCGAGTTTAAAGCAAGTTGTTTTTTGATCTGCAGATCATTCATGCCAATGAAGAACAGGGCATTCGCATCGGTAGAAACCGCATAGATATATCCCAAATTTTCATCCAGCACCCAATCACTAATCGTGACCCCTACCGGCTCACTGATAGCCGTGGCCAACGGGATAAAACCGAAAATAAAGCAAAAGAGAACCATAAAAAAGCAGCATAAGGTTAGTTTATTCTTGCA
>JAEZJQ010000125.1 GCA_023436305.1 Bacillota bacterium | reverse complement strand
AAGCCGCGCATGACGCCGGAACCGGTGTGACCATGAAGTACCATCGTTACTGGGCGCAAGCCGATTATGCCATTGCGAATGGTTTGTATTATATCTATTTTGGCAGCACCACAGGAACCACCCCGACGCCGGTTACCGTAACCCCGACGCCGGTTACCGTAACCCCGACTCCGGTTAGAGTAACTCCGACGCCGGTTACCGTAACCCCGACACCGGTTAGAGTAACCCCGACACCGGTTACCGTGACCCCGACTCCGGTTACTGTTACCCCTACGCCTGTAGTTGTAACTCCGACTCCGGGTACCGGTAAATACGTGGTGACCTACAGTATGAATGACTGGGGCAGTGGAGCTACAGTTAACGTAACCATTATAAATAATACCTCCACGGCGGTTAATGGCTGGACTTTAGCCTGGACTTTCTCCGGTAACCAGACCATCACCAATCTGTGGTGCGGTAGTTACACCCAGAGTGGCACCTCTGTATCCGTGAAAGACGCCGGATACAACGCCAGTATCCCGGCCAACGGAGGCACGGCCAATTTCGGATTCAATATTAACTATAGTGGCACAAACGCTGTACCGACCAGTTTTACTTTGAACGGAGTGGCTTGCCAGATCCAGTAATCAAAGTTAAACTGTTAATATTGATTCGGCAGTAATCATCGTAATAAAAATCGAATCAAGAAAACTCCCAGTTTAAACGGCTGGGAGTTTTTTTGGTGTGTCCGGCATTGGGCGACAAGCTATGGGGAAAGATTCAGAACATTGAGTATTGCAGTACTTGATTCTCGTATTAGTATGGGTTTTAGCCGGTTTTTCGGAACAGTGGCTGGAACTTAAGTGGCGGATATATGCTAAGGACAATTGCAGATTGACAAATTAGACTCTTTATTATATAGTAGTACTAAATAGAACCACTACTACTTTTTCTGGAGGATCTCCTTGAAAATTATTGATTGTCTATCCAAGGTTGGATTTACCGGTCACGAAGCCGAACTCTACCTCACCCTCTGCCGTGAAGGTGAACTCACCGGTTATGAAGCATCCAAACTTACCGGTATCCCCCGTTCCAATACCTACCTGGCTTTATCGGGACTGGTGGATAAAGGAGGAGCTTACCGCATCGAGGGGGATCCGGTCAGATACATTGCCGTCCCGGTTCAAGAACTGATCGGTAATAAACGGGATGAATTCGAAGCGGCCTTTCACTATATTGAAGTGCATATTCCGGTTAAGGAAGAACCGTCCCATCCATTTATGACCATCAGCGGGTTGACCAACATCATTCATAAAATGAAGCACATTGTTCTGGAGGCTATGGAACGGATTTATTTTTCTGGTTCCCTCATTGAACTCGAGTATGTTTTGCCGGAACTCATAACTGCCCGGGAACGGGGTCTCAAAATCGTATTAATCACATCACCATCACCGGATTTTAAAAGTTATGGATTTACCTTGTATTCCGCTCATAAACAACCTGGACAAATAAGACTGATTGCCGATTCATCCACCGTCTTAACCGGTGAAATCAGCGAGTCAGATTCTTCCTGCCTGTTCTCGCATAATAAAAACCTGGTTCAACTGATTAAGGATTCACTGACGAATGAGATAAAATTAATTGAACTCAATTCGGTCTAAAAATCAAAAGCACTTCCAATGATAAATGACCTTTTAATTCAGACTTTTAAAATTTTTCTTTCGACCTTTAATTAAAAAGCGAGGTGCTCAATGATAAATTATTTTACCGAACAAACCAACTTTTACGGAAATTCTTCCCCTTTTTCATTGGTGGAGAAGTACGGTAGCCCTTTATACGTCTATAATGAAGTGATATTAAAGCTTAGATGCCGGGAAATGGCGGGGCTGGTTTCCTATCCTCATTTTAAAGCCAACTATTCAATCAAGGCCAATTCCAATTTGGAATTGTTAAAGATTGTCCGGCGGGAGGGACTGGCGGCGGATGCCGTGTCACCGGGAGAAATTCATGTATTATTGGAGGCGGGATTTAGGCCGGAGGAGATCTTCTATGTGGGCAACAATGTTTCGGAAGCGGAAATGATGTTTGCGGTGAAACGGGAAGTCTTGGTCAGTGTTGATTCCTTGGCGCAACTGGAGCAGTTTGGGCGGCTCAATCCTGGTGGAAGGGTAGCGGTCCGATTTAACCCGGGAGTGGGTGTAGGTCATCATCCGAAGGTGGTTACCGGGGGTAAAGACACCAAATTTGGCATCTACCCGGCATTGGTTGATGATGTGAAGAATATCATCGCCAAGCACCGGTTGCAAATGGTGGGTGTTAATCAGCACATCGGATCGCTTTTCCTGGATGGGGATGTTTATGTGGAAGGGGTTAAGTTATTGTTAGCGATTGCCCGGCAGTTTGACAATCTGGAATTCGTCGATATCGGCGGTGGTTTTGGAATTCCTTATCATAAACAAGCGGGACAGGCCAGATTGGACCTGATGAAACTGGGAATCGCCTTAAGTGAATTATTTTACGAATGGACTAAAATATACGGCCGTAAAATTGAGTTTCGGATTGAGCCGGGCCGGTATATCGTTGCCGAATGCGGGGTAGTTTTGGGGACTGTATTCGCGATGAAGGAGAATTACGGAGTTCCATACCTGGGAACCGATATTGGAATGAATGTCCTAATCCGGCCGGCAATGTATGATGCCTATCATGAGTTTGAAGTGTACCGGCGTGGTAGAACAATCATACCGGAAAATTTCAAACCGGTTACAGTGGCCGGAAATATTTGTGAAAGCGGTGATATCATTGCGAAGGACAGAAAACTGCCCGAAATCTGTGAAGGCGATTTATTGGGTGTAATGGATGCCGGCGCCTATGGTTACTCCATGAGTTCCAATTACAATAACCGGCTGCGTCCGGCGGAAGTATTGATCAGGGAAGATGGCCATCCGGTTTTGATCCGGCGCCGGGATACGCTGGAGGATTTATTGCGTAATTTCATTAGTGATCAAATATAATTTCGCGCCTTAGTTTCGGAAATTTAGGTTTTAAGGTGATAACGATGAAAAACTTTTTAGAAGACAGGATCGCTTTGCGATTGAGCGGGAGAGATTTCGAAAGGGCAGCTTCCGCTTACAAATTTACCGCGATTAAAAAGATGAAAGCCGAAGTCAGACAATTCAATCCCGGATTACCATTGATTGATATGGGAGTGGGGGAGCCTGATAAGGCTGCCAATCCCGGAGTTGTTGAAGTTTTGACCCGGGAAGCCGGGAAATTGGAGAACCGGTTTTATGCAGATAACGGAATTCCAGAATTTCAAGAAGCAGCAGCGGTTTATTTGGAAAAAGTCTATGGATTAACAGGCCTTGACCCATATCAAAACATTATTCACGGCATCGGTTCCAAACCCATTTTGGCCATGCTGCCGTTAGTATTCATCAATCCCGGGGATGTGACTTTGGCCACGGTTCCGGGGTATCCGGTATTGGGTACTTACACCCGATATCTTGGCGGTGAGGTTTACCCGCTACCTTTACTGCCCGAAAATGATTTTTATCCTGATTTTTCCGCCATTCCCGATACGATTTTAATGCGAACCAAACTACTATATATTAATTATCCCAACAATCCCACCGGACAGGTGGCTACTCCGGAATTTTACCGGCAAGTGGTGGAGTTCGCCCACCGGTATAAAATTATCGTGGTTTCCGATGCTTCATACGCCGCTTTAACTTATAACGGTTATCAGCCTTTGAGTTTTTTAGCCGTGGATGGAGCCGGAGAAGTGGGGGTGGAGATCCATTCTTTGTCGAAGGCATTTAATATGACCGGATGGCGGTTGGCATTTTTGGTAGGGAATCCCAAAATTATCAAAGCCTACGGCGTTGTCAAGGATAATACGGATTCCGGGCAGTTCCGGGCGATTCAAAAAGCAGGGGTTTATGCGCTCGCCCATCCGGAATTGACTTTGAAGAATTGCGACCGATACTCACGCCGCTTCGATTTACTCGTTAAAGTATTGCGGGAGGTTGGTTTCGCCGTCGAAAAACCCAAAGCAACTTTTTACTGTTATGTTCCGATTCCCAAAGGGACTGCCAAGGGTAATATTTTTAAAACTGCCGCGGAAGCCGCCGGATTTATATTAAAAGAGGCGTTAATATCGACGGTACCCTGGGATGATGCCGGGTCATACCTTAGGTTTTCGGTGACTTACGAAGCCAATGGCGTGGAAGAAGAGATTAAAGTAATGGAGGAAATAAAGCAACGGTTATCGAAATTGAACCTGTTATTTTAAATCGGCATTTCAGGTGAAAATGTTTTTCAGTGTCCATGATTAATGTGGTTTCGTGGCGGGGAAATCCGTCAAATTAAAGTTTATTTCTGGGCTCTGGGCATATTATGAATTTTTTGGTATAATTAACTGACCACGATATGATTGGTGTCTCCAATCCGGGAATAAATGAACTGATTCGTGTTTACACGGCCTAATTGGTACCCCAATCCGGGATGAAAAAAACCAATTTTACGGGGTAAGTATTAAATAGGGGTAACCGGGAGTAAGTTACTTGGATGTGCATTTCCTTGGTTATAATAAGTTTGGGAAGCGGGAGGCTTAATTTATGCCATATACCATTGCGATTGTCGAAGATGAACCCAATATTGTGGAACTGGTTAAGTATAATCTGGACCGGGAAGGCTACCGGACCATTGCCGCCAATGATGGCAGAAGAGGTTTGGAACTGGTGCGCCAGGAATTGCCGGATCTGGTGATTTTGGATTTAATGTTGCCGGAATTGGATGGGATGACGGTTTGCAAACTACTGCGGGCTGAACCGGCCACGAGATTGATTCCAATCATTATTTTAACCGCGAAAAGTGAAGAAGCCGACCGGGTGTTGGGGCTCGAGATGGGAGCGGATGATTACGTCACCAAACCTTTTTCGCCCCGGGAATTAGTGGCTCGGGTCAGGGCGGTGTTAAGGCGCAGCGGTAATATCGAGGACGGAGAACCGGATATCATGGAGATTGGCGATATTCGGATGGATTTACGCCAGCATTTGGTGAAGGTCAGAGGTAACGAAGTGGAATTAACCCCAAAAGAGTTTGACTTTTTAAAACTGTTGTTGCTTAATCCCGGCCGTGCTTTTACCAGGGAGTTTTTACTTGAACACCTCTGGGGTTATGAATATTTTGGAGATACACGTACGGTGGATGTTCATGTCCGGCGATTGCGGCAAAAAATTGAGGGGGATGCCGCCGAACCCTCATATTTAGAGACTGTCCGTGGAGTAGGTTACCGTTTCAGAGGTGAGTAAAATGAAAAAAATCGGCTGGCAATTAGGAGGTTTTCTCCTCCTACTTTTTTTGCCTTTTTTATCCATTGGGATTACTCTGAAAAATTATTTCTATATTATCGTAGCGTCTGTTTGGTTTATTTTCATTGGTCTTTTGATTTTCCGTTGGATACGGTCTCCTCTCAAAGAACTCTATGACTTTGTGGAGAACTTACGTTTAGGAGTACCCACCCGTAACCGTTTTTCACGCCGGACCGATATATACGGACGCTTAGCTAAGGGTCTGGAATGGATCGAACGGTCTCATACCAGCCATTTAAGCACTTTACATGGCCGGATGGAAGAGATTCAAGCGATTTTGGCAAGTATGTCGGAGGGTGTTGTCGCCACCGATATTACCGGCCGGATTAGTTTAATCAATCCGGCGGCTGCCGAACTGTTTAATCTGAAACCGGGAGAAGGTGTGGGGGAGTTTCCCTATAAAATTTTCACTGAATCGGAGCTGGGAGATATTTTTCACCAGACTTATGTCAAAGGATATTCTGTAGAAAAGGAGATTACCTGGCATAATCCGGAACGAGTGCTTAATTTACATTTGGCACTGATTCGCGATGAAGTAGCCGAGGAAGTTCGGGGCGTAGTCGCGGTGATTGGCGACATCACCCAAATCCGCCAATTGGAAACCATACGCAAAGATTTTGTCGCGAATGTCTCCCACGAGTTAAAAACACCTTTAACCTCCATCAAGGGTTTTATTGAAACTCTATTGGATGGCGCCCTGGAAGAAAAAAAGAATGTGGTTAAATTTTTAACCATCATCAATCAAGAAACCGAACGGCTTAATAACCTCATTGGTGATTTGTTGAATATTTCCAAAATAGAGTCCGGCCAGACCGATTTAAAAAAGAAATTGGTAAATATCGACCAATTACTTGCGGAAATTATTATTACCGTTGAAGCCCGGCTTAAGGAGAAAAATCTTGATTTAAAGAAAGACATTCAAGCGACCATGGTACCGGCGGATGAGGATTTATTACGGGAAGTTGTCATTAATTTGCTGGATAACGCTATTAAATACACCCTGTCGGGAGGAACCATCCTAATCGGCACCCGGCAAATTAATGACCGCTTTGAGTGTTTTATAGAGGATAACGGCATTGGAATTCCCGAAGAAAGTTTGCCACGTCTTTTTGAACGTTTTTACAGGGTTGATAAGGGCCGTTCCCGGGAATTGGGAGGTACCGGATTGGGATTATCCATCGTTAAGCACATTATGGAACGCCATGGAGGTAAAGTAGCGGTTCAAAGCCAACTTGGCAAAGGAAGCCGCTTTTCATTCACGCTTCCCATGGATACGAAAGAGGTGGAGTCGACTGCTCGAAAGGCTCAATAAGTTTATTGCCCGTGCCGGGATCGCTTCCCGCCGTCATGCGGATTCATTAATCGAACAAGGTAGAGTTTCCGTCAACGGCATTATAATCACCGAAATGGGCCAAAAAATCGATCCGGCAGTAGATATGGTGGATGTTGACGGAAAGCCTGTCAAAGTCCAACCGGAATTTTTATACGTTATCTTATATAAACCTTCGGGCTATTTAACCACGGTCAGTGATCCCTTTAACCGTCCCACGGTAATGAGTTTATTGCCCGAACCCTATAATAATCGGCGAATCTATCCGGTAGGCAGACTTGATTTGGACACTACCGGATTATTATTTTTTACCAATGATGGGGATCTGGCTCTGGCCTTAACCCATCCCCGCCATTGGGTTGAAAAAGTTTATCTGGCACAAGTGAGGGGTGTACCGGCTGCTGCCGAATTAAAGAGTTTAGCGGAAGGAATCCGCTTGGATGATGGGTTCACCGCTCCGGCAAAGGTCCGGTTAGAAAGTGTCGAAAACGGGAATGCTATCATCAAGATTGGGATTCGGGAAGGGCGAAACCGGCAGGTTAAACGGATGATGTTGGCCATCGGATATCCGGTGATTACCTTGCATCGCCTGGCCATGGGACCTTTGAATCTTGAGGGATTGAAGCCAGGTGAATACCGGAAGGCGAATGCCCTGGAACTGCAAGAGTTGCTCCGATTAAAAGAGAAACTTTTTTTAAAGTAGGTATCAAGTCAAAATGTCGTTAAAAGCCAGGATTCGATTTGATTATCAGGCCAACGCCGCCGAAAAAAGAAAATTTTTCTGGCAGCATTTGGACTTAACCAAAATCGCCGAGGAAAAAAGGGCCAAACAAGTCTCTTTACTTAAAAATATGCCATTTCAGGGTTTAAATATCGCTGATCTGAACAGTGATCATGAAATTTATTTGCTGCCGGAAGGGAATAATCAGCCGGAAACCGCCTTTGCTCCGGTGGAACTATTGGTCGAGGCCGATTCCATCGAAGATTTAATGCAACTTACTCTACGGGAAGAGTTTCGCAAAATCAAAGTCATCGATCCCCCTGAACTATTTTTAACAAGCTCCCAGGTGGAACGATTTTTGTTTAAAGTGAATGAAGAATACCTTACGGAAGTTTGAAGCGTGAAATTTACAAGGAGTTGGATGATATGCCGGTTCGGTTTATTACCAGACATTTTGTCAAGGACCTGGGAATTGATTTGGGAACCGCCAATAGTCTGGTTTATGAAAGAAATAAGGGGATTATTCTGAATGAACCTTCGGTGGTGGCGATCCGTAAAAGCAACCGGGAAGTATTGGCTGTGGGGAAGGAAGCCCGGCAAATGATCGGGCGTACCCCCGGTGATATCCTGGCAATCCGTCCGTTACGGCAGGGTGTCATTGCCGATTTCGATATTACCAAGGAGATGATCCGGCATTTAATCCGTAAAGCCTGTCATGGAAAAGTTTTTATAAAGCCACGGACCGTGGTAAGTATCCCCTCAGGGACTACCGAAGTCGTAAGACGGGCGGTCATCGAAGCGACTTTAAATGCCGGAGCCCGGGAAGTTTTTTTGATTGAACAACCCGTGGCGGCAGCCATAGGAGTTGGGTTGCCGGTCCACGAAGCCAGTGGCAATATGATTATTGACGTGGGCGGCGGGACTACCGATATCGCCATAATTTCCCTGGGAGGGATTGTAACCGGACAAGGGGTGACGGTTGGAGGAGACGCCATGGATGAATCCATCACCCGTTATATCCGTCGCCACTTTAATCTGATGATTGGGGAAAGGACGGCGGAAGATATAAAAATCTATTTAGGTTCGGCGTATCCGCTGGAAAAAGAGATTAAATACGAAGTCCGAGGGCGGGACCATGTGACTGGGCTGCCGAAAGTTATTCAAATCAGTTCCGAAGAGATCCGGGAATCATTGAAAGAACCATTAACCATAATTATTAACGCGGTAAGGCAAACCATTGAAAAAACGCCTCCAGAACTGGTGGCTGATATTATGTTTAAAGATATCATCATGACCGGTGGCGGCTCTCTACTCAGGGGTTTTAATAAATTAATCGGCAAAGAACTAGGGATGTCCGTCAAGGTGGCCGATGACCCGCTATCCAGCGTGGCCATCGGTACCGGGAAGACCTTGGAACATATTCACTTATTGTCGCGGGTATTGATTGCCACTAAAAAAGCGACTTCTTAGTCCGCTGTTGCTTTTTTTGATAGAGTTGCTTTGATGGTCAATCCATCAATGGCATTTCGGCTCCATCATCAGCACAAACAACAACAAAATCAAGAGTGGGTGCCCCAAAAATCGTTTCACTTTCATCGACCTCCAATATTTAACCTTCAACTGTCAAGTCTTTCGAATTATATATCGGTTGATTAGTTCCGAACTTTAAAAATATGAGAACCGGGGAATCAGGATTAATGAATTGACGGTAAGATTAGAAGCAAAAGGGGCGATAGGGCTCCTTTTTTTGTCAGTAATTATCTTACAATCTTCCGGAAACAGAATTCATTTATATATATATACAAAATTGTTGACATGTCAAATAAAACCTGTTAAAATATATATTCTTGACATTAGCAGTGCATTGCGGTACAATAAAAATGTAATTTTTTTTGTGGAGGATTAACGCAATGTTTAACATCGGTGATAAAGTGGTCTACCCGATGCATGGCGCCGGAGTTATTGAGAGTATTGAGGAGAAAGAGATTTCCGGTGAACGACTTCGGTATTATATAATTAAGTTGCCAATGGGTGAAATGAAGGCCATGGTACCTCTAAATAAAGTGAATGAAGTGGGTTTGCGGCAAGTAATCGATGAATGTGAAATATTAAGAGTTTTTGAGGTTTTAAAATCCGAATCCACCAACATGCCGATGAACTGGAATCACCGATATCGGGCTAATCTGGAAAAAATAAAGAGCGGCAGTATTTTTGAAGTTGCCGAAGTCGTCCGTAATTTAGCAACCCGTGATCGCCAGAAGGGTCTTTCCACCGGAGAAAAAAAGATGCTTGAGAATGCCCGGCGGATCCTATTAAGCGAATTAGTATTAGCGAAAGATGATACCGAAAACAAGATGGTCGAAATTATTGAAGGGTACTTGAACTTTTCATAAGGATTGTTTAAATTCCTAAGGAATTATTAAATTTTTATGTCTAAACACGGTTATCCGTGTTTTTTATTTGCATAAAATTAAATCAGGTGGACATTCGCCATCTCCCTTTATGGATAATCCTATATCCAGCAGAGAATAATAACGTTTATGGAGGTTTTTCACAATGTGTTTGGGAGGTGGCGTTTGTGTTCAAATATTGGGAACTGATTTTCAAGGTATTTGCCGGTATTTTTATTGGTATTTTCTTTTTTCAAACCGTTTCATCCGGGCTATATTGGTGGGTTCGATTCGGAGTAGCATGTGTTGGCGCTTTGGGCGGGGTATTCTTGTTGAGATGCTTCATGCAAGAATTATTCACCATCATCGAAAAGCAATCTTCGCCGGAGTTTGTGGTGAAATTGGCAAGTGGGTTCGGGGGATTGCTTACTGCTTACTTGCTGGCGCGTATCATTGAACCAATTCCGGGCTTAATGTCTCCGTTTCAAAGTTTGGCGCTGAACTTATTGATTGTTATTGTGAATGTTACTCTGGGCATCATCATTGGCTCAATGAAAGCCAAGGACATATGCAATTTGTTTTACAATCATACAAATCCGGCGGTTACCAAGCCTAATTCCGGCGCCAATCCGTTAAAAATATTGGATACCAGCGCCATTATTGATGGCCGGATCGCCGATTTATGCAAGACCCATTTTTTAGAAGGTGGATTGGTGATTCCAAGCTTCATTCTGATCGAGCTGCAAAAAATCGCTGATTCCCCCGATCCGCTGCGCCGGAACCGGGGGCGGCGGGGACTGGATTTGTTAAACAAGATTCAAAAAGAGAATCAGATCCCGGTAAAAGTATTTGAAAGAGATTATGAGGATGTTATGGAGGTGGATACCAAGCTGCTCCGGCTAGCCATGGATTTAGGCGCCAAGGTGATTACCAATGATTTTAATCTTAATAAAGTGGCGGAACTTTATGGGGTTGAAGTGTTGAATATAAATGAATTGTCTAATGCCATAAAACCGGTGGTCCTGCCCGGCGAGGAGATGATGGTTTATGTCTTGCGTGATGGCAAGGAATACGGTCAGGGCATTGGTTATTTGGATGATGGGACCATGATCGTAATTGAAGGTGGTAAGAATTACATCGGAATGAATATTGAAATATTGGTTACCAGTGTCTTGCAAACCTCAGCGGGCCGGATGATTTTTGCCAAACCCCGGGAATCTAAAGAGTATGTCTACTCCAAGGTTTCATCCGAAACCCGTTAAGCGTTTGATTCACCAAGTTAAATCAAGGAATATTCACAAGAAGGCTGACCAATCCGTCATCCTTCTTCTTTTTAATGACTATCCAGTTAACTAACACGACATGATTGGTATCGCAACCACCCATGAATCGGCTTTGGAAGAGCCGCATGAACCTATTTTCGTGTTAACTATTTTTTAGTACAATGCAGGATTATTTTCACAAAAACTTGAATAACCAACTAAAGGTGATTGTGAAATGAACCATTTACAAGGAATCGTGGCGGTAATCCCGGCGGCGGGAAGCGGCCGGCGCATGAACACCGGCGTTAATAAGGTTTGGTTGTCATTATGCGGCCAAAGCGTATTTGCGCATACTTTGAATACATTTTTATCATCGGCGCTGATTGACCATATTGTCCTGGTAGTGAATCCTCTTGAAATTGAAGAATTTCAAAAATTTCTTGCCGGTGCTTTCTCCAATCAAGAGGCAGCGCTTTCGTCGGAGCATGTTGCCAAGATTTCACTGGTTACCGGTGGCGCGTACCGGCAGCAATCGGTGGCCAATGCTCTCCGATTTTTAAGATCCTGGTCCGGCTGGCGGGATGCCAATCACCGGTTAGTGGTGATTCATGATGCCGCCCGGGCTTTGTTGACTTCCGCGTTGCTTGAGAAGGCCATCGAGGCCGGCTTGGAATGGGGGGCTGCGGGTATAGGGGTTCCGGTCAAAGATACGATAAAGCAGGTGGATGCGGATGGATTTGTGATTTCCACCCCTGAAAGATCCGGGTTATGGGCGATTCAAACTCCACAGGTATTTGACTTTGATTTAATCACGGCTTGTTATGAACAGGTGGCCCATATTTTATCCAAGTTTTCCGACGATTGCGGCATCGTGGAACATTGCGGTCACCCGGTGAAATTAATCGAAGGATCTTATGAGAATCTTAAAATAACCACTCCCGAGGATTTAATCTTTGCCGAGGCCATTCTGCGGGGGCGCTGTGATGGAAGGTCTTGTACATAAGGGAGAAGGACGTTTCAAGGAGGAGAAAGAATGCGAATCGGACAGGGTTTTGATGTTCACCGGTTAGTACCCGGACGGTCCCTGGTTTTGGGCGGAGTTACTGTTCCTTATGAATTAGGCTTATTAGGCCATTCGGACGCCGATGTCCTCATTCACGCCGTCATGGACGCCTTACTGGGAGCAATTGGCGCCGGGGATATCGGGCGGCATTTTCCTGATAACGATCCGGCATATTTGAATATTCAAAGTACCGAATTATTAAAACAGGTGATGCGCCTCATCGATAATTCCGGTTTTACCATCGCCAATCTGGATGCCACCATCATTGCCCAGCGCCCGAAATTGGCCGGTTACATTCCGGAAATGCGGGAAACCTTGGCAAGGATTACCGGAGTTGAGACGGCCCGGATAAACATCAAAGCGACCACCACCGAAGGATTGGGATTTACCGGGCGTGGTGAGGGAATTGCGGCGATGGCGGTGGTGTTGTTGGTGACAACCTGATTTTACGGATGATTTCGGTGGTGGAGATGCCGGGAATTAAGGGCGTGAATTTTACCGGGATGTTGAAGCGGACCAGGATAGGTTTTTCGGGTAAGGTATCCAGGGAATAATCGCCGCCTTTTACATAAACGTGAGGGCGAATTTTTTCTAATAAGTTACCGGCGGTATCATCGTCAAAGACAGTTACAAAATCGATAGGTTCCAGGGCAGAAAGCAATGCTAGGCGGTCTGTTTGGGAAATTATGGGACGGAAATCGCCTTTTAAGGCTTTTACCGAGCGATCACTATTAATCCCAACCACCAGGATGTCCCCCCATTTTTTAGCCTCGCGGAACGTATGCAAGTGTCCCGCGTGGACCAGATCAAAACAACCGTTGGTCAGGACGATACGTTGATTCCCCCGGCGCCATTGGGTGGCGAATCGATCCAGTTCCTGAATATCCAAGATAATCCCCATTCTTATCCCTCCATCGAATCGATGTTGAAGTGTTTGATATGAAGAATCGACTAACGGTTAAGGAAAATGTGGAATCTTATTATATCGGAACACAACTTCCGTGCCGTTTCTTCATTTTTTATGAATTATTCCTTACCAAGGATATTTTAATTATTGCGGATTTATTTAACAAACGGCCGGTTCCGATAACTCTTGAAATATGGCTGATGGAAGTGTATATTGTTATTATCACCGATTCCCTGGTTATAGAATATTATTGACAAAAGTCAGTTATTCCATTAATTTTTAATGAATAATATTTTAATAGAAGGTTTTATGGATTGGGATTTATCGGATTTACACATATTGGTTCGATTATGTCTCCGCTAAATCTTTTAAATCGGTGGTTAGAAAGGAACAGGATAATGTTTGAAGTTGATGACGCTGGAGGCGGTTGTTTTATTGGGCCTGAAGTATTGGTAATTCACCATGTTGAATCTGGAAGGTATTGGTATTATTATATTCCCCCGCATATTCACGAACGGGTCGGTTATGCCACCAAACTATTAAAAGAAGCGTTTCTGGAATTAGCCATTTCTAAGGCGGATCCGGTTCGACTATGTCGGGGCGAAATTTTCGACCCTTTTGAGAACTATCTATTGGAGCAGGGATATCAGGTGGTCCGGGAAAAAGTTTCGGAAAAGACCGACAAGTTGGCGGAGACAGGATTTAATGAGGTTTTATACTCCTACGGCCTGCCCCGGAATGTTACCCTCGAAGGCCGAAATTATTACGAGTTCTATACGCTGGTGAGTTGTTGGTATTATAGCCAGCCCCAGCATTTGGTGGGTAAAATTAGAAAAAAGCGGCTGAAAGAAGCCGCTCCGTTTTGGACGAAAAAGCTGGCCCGGAAATATCCCAATTTGGTTCGGTTATTGATTGAAAAAGAGGTCGGATAATGAGTTCCGTAAAGTGGATTCGGAATTTCCAGCAGCCTTTTAAAAATTACTCCCGCTAGGGAGTATTTTTTGTATATTCAGCGTTAACCACCAAAGGTACGAACCAGACGAAATAAAGTCTCTTTTAACCATGATTTTAAAAAACCCTGAAAAAGACCAGCGCACAAATGAACCCCGTAAACCCTAACACCAGCCAATCTTTGAAATTCGTCTGGAAATACGCCGGGGTCCGTTCTTCCGAGTAACATCGGGATTCCATGGCCAGCACCATTTCATCGGCGCGCCGAAAAGTCTGGAGCAATAGTGGCAATGCTAAAAAGCTGATCCGTAACACTGGGTTTTTACGATTTTCAATACCCCGGGCTTTTTGGGCGTCCAGCATCTCTGCGGCCTGGTCAAAAATCAGCGGGATCAGCACGAAAGTAAGGCTGAACATAGTGGCCACCCGGGCTTCCCGGATAAAAGGAATGGGGCGGAGACACCACTCGATCACATTTTTTAATGAGGCCAGTGAAGTGGTCCCGGTCAGAACAGCACATATCCCTATAATCAGAATCAGCTTCCAGCCGAAGAATAATCCGGAAACCAAACCTTCCCAGGAAAAACCGTGAATTGGGAGATAGGGAACGGGGGTGCCCGGAACACTCCATGAACGAAACACAATGATGATAATAATGAAAAAAAGAAAATATTTGATTTCGGAAACGAGTCTTTTCACAGGCAGACCGGAACCTATCAATCCAATGGCCAATACCGATGTTAAAATGGTTAAATCAAATCCCCCGGTGGTTAGAGTTACGGTTATTGTATATAAAATCATACAAAGCAGCTTTATCCGGCCGTCCATGTCGTGGATTAGCGCGCGGGCGGGGGGCGATTTTTTCGGCATATAATGAAAAATATTTAACTCAGCCATGTCATGGTTTCAACCTTTCGATTTTCTCCGTAGGGCTTTTTGATGCCGTATAATTCCACTTCTTCAATGAGTTGGCCGGGATTGCCGTCCTTGACGATGCGTCCTTTTTCCATAATGATCAGCCGGGTGGCATGGGCCAGTATCTTATCCAGTTCGTGAGTTACCAAAATGATGGTGTGTCCGCTTTGATGCAGGCTGACAATCTGTTGCAACACCTGAAGGCCCCCCGGATAATCCAGTCCGGTGAAAGGCTCATCAAAAATGATAACTTTGGGTTTCATGGCCAGCACACCCGCCACCGCCAGTTTGCGTTTTTGGCCGCCGGACAAGGCGTGGGGCTGGAGATTAGCCAAGGCGCTTAATCCTACAGCTTCCAGAGACTCTTGAACGCGGGTCTCCACTTCCCGGCGCGGTAATTTAAGGTTTTCGGGGCCGAAGGCCACATCCTCGGCCACTGTTTGGCCAACAATTTGACTATCGGAATTTTGAAAAACCAATCCGATGTTTTTCCGGGTGTAGGTAAGATCTTTAGTGATAGGTACTCCTTTCAGGAGTACCTGTCCCCTGGAAGGAAGCAGCAGCCCGTTAAAATGCCGTGTTAGAACGGTTTTTCCCGAACCGTTGGCCCCGGCGATGATTACAAATTCGCCGGATTCGATGGAAAGGTTAATATCATCGATAGCCACGGTTCCATTTGGGAAAATATAAGTCAATTGCCGCGTTTCCAGGTAGGTCATTGTAGTTCTACCGTCCTTGGGGATGGCTTTTTGATCATAAGCAAGGGGCGCAGCGCTTGGATCAAAACCAAGGCTGCAACCGTTTTAATGCTATTGCCCGGAATATAGGGCAAAAGTCCGAAGGTCAAGGCTTTATCCCAGGTTACCTTCAAAACTAGTTTGAGCCAAGGAACACCCAGTCCGAATATAATGATATTGAAGGCGATTAAAGCAATTAAATCTTTGATAAACAAAGGTTTTCCTTTGCCGGAGATCAGCCCGATAACGAAGGCTCCAATTAAATATCCGAATAAAAAACCGCCGGTGGTCCCGAACAAAGCCGCCAATCCCGCTTTGCCGCCCGTGAAAACCGGAATGCCTAAAGCGCCGATGAAGAGAAACATTCCCACACTGGCGCTCCCCCAGGATGCTCCCAGGACTAACCCGGCAAGCATGACAAACAAATCCGCCAATACGATGGGTAAGGGACTAACGGGAATCGGGAAGCTGAGATAGCCCCCAATGACAATTAACGCGGTAAAAAGAGAAGCAAAAACCATCATGCGCAGATTCGGTGGTTGATGTTGAGACATATTGCACCATCCTTTTTTGGATTCATCACGAATACATTTTTAAAGAAATTCTAACCAATAACTCAATGATTGTCAACCGATATTATTAAATTGGTTTACAATTAAATTTTTATTATGCACCCCATTTAGCCGAACGTTGCCGATGATTAACTGGGATTGGAAAAGAAAGCTTATAGGAGTTTCTTGACTTTCGAACCTTTTTATTATAATATTTAAATCATAAAATTAATTGAAAACAGGATGATATCTCAATGGAGGAACTCCCTGATAATAATAGTTCGATAAAACAATACGCCGGTTGTAACTGGTGTAATTTGTCATTTAAGCATGACTTCAAAAGATGACTTTCGTAGCTGAAGCTAATGAAAAGTCTTTTTTTATTCGAGAGGAGTAACGATGAATGGACCCGGACAGTAGTATTTTATCGCAATTCTTGTTATTGTTTGTGCTCATCGGGATTAACGCTTTTTTTGCGGCTTCGGAGATCGCCATAATCTCCGTCAACGCCCAAAAAATCCGGAAAATGGCCGAGGAAGGCAACAAAAAAGCCAAGTTACTGCATAGTTTAATCAATGAACCCAGCAAGTTTCTGGCCACCATTCAAGTGGGGGTCACCTTGGCAGGTTTACTGGCGAGTGCGGTAGCGGCGGAGAGTTTTGCCGATAACTTATCACAGTGGCTGCAGTCCACCGGAATACCGCTGGATCAAACCATTATTACAATGATCGCGGTCATTGTGATTACCTTGATTCTCTCGTATTTCCAACTGGTTTTGGGGGAATTGGTTCCGAAGCGGCTGGCAATGCAAAAACCGGAAAGAATAACTTGGTTGGCGGTTTCTCCAATTTGCGTTCTCGCCAAGGTAGCCGGGCCATTCGTTAAGTTCTTAAGCTTCTCCACCAACCTGGTGATTAAACTTCTCGGCGGTAACCCGGCGTTCAATGAAGAAAAAATTTCCGAAGAGGAAATTCGGTTAATGGTTGATGTGGGCCAAGAAAAAGGAGTAATTCGAAGTATCGAAAAAGAGATGATTAATAATATTTTTGAATTTGACAACACCTCTGTCTCCGAAGTAATGACTCACCGGACCGACGTAGTTGCGCTGCCGTTGGATGCGGATTTTGAGACGGTAGTCAATACTGTAATTACGGAAAAGTTTTCCCGGATACCCGTATATGAAAATACCATTGATAATATCGTAGGAGTACTCCATGTGCGGGATTTAATTCCGGTATTAAAAAATTCCGTTGTTTCCGGATTTAGCCTGAAAAAATTTATTCGTGAAGCTTATTTGGTGCCTTCTTTTAAGAAAACGGACGAGCTTTTTAAAGAATTGCAGAAGAAAAAAAGCCGGATGGCGGTGGTAATCGACGAATACGGTGGAACTGCCGGTATCGTAACCATCGAGGATTTATTGGAGGAGATCGTTGGAAACATCTGTGATGAACATGATGAAGAAGAGAAGGAACTTGAGAAACTTGATGAAAATACTTTTTTAGTTGAGGGGATCACTGATTTGGAGATGGTTCAGGAAATTCTGGACATCAAACTGCCGCATGGCGACTATGATACCCTGGGTGGTTTTGTCCTGGCTCATCTGGGGCGGATACCTACGGAGGACGAGAAACCAATGATAGAATACGGAAATTATTCATTCCAGGTGGAAGATGTGGAGGAGCGGAGAATCACCAAGGTTCGGATTAGCAAGCTTCAGCGTGAAATGTTGAATTAATGAAAACATTATCGACGCTTTAACAATTCCGTAACAAATTCATCATATATTTGCAACATATTCATGATAACGTTATCATAAGCAATTCGAGTAATGAAGGTTATAATATCAGCCATGAAGACCACGACACAATCCAATTCAATATCCAATGCCAAGAAACGCATCATTCTTAAAAAACCGTTGAAACTCTTCTCCGTCATCATCCTTCCATTAAGTTTGATCTTTCTGATCCCGGCGCTCATGGCTACGCTGGATGGAGATAAAACCGACTACACCGCGCTGGAATCTTATATCAGTTCCAAAATGAAGCAAAATCAAGTTCCCGGGCTTTCGATGACCATCTTTAAAGGCGAAAAAACATTGTACACCAAAGGGTTTGGCGTGAAAAGCGCGGTGACGGGGGAGCTGGTGAATGAAGATACCATCTTTCAGGGTGCTTCATTCAGTAAAACTTTAACGGCCTATGCTGCTTTGATGTTGGTGGAAAAAGGCAAGCTATCATTGGATGAACCGTTGCAAAAATATCTCAAACGGGAATATTTGCCCAATCCAAAAAATGCTTCCCAAATCACGCTTCGAATGGTACTCAACCATACATCCGGCCTTTCCAATGATTCAGACGGCAATGACCGCCGGGTGTTCTTCCGGCCGGGAAGTTATTTTTCATATTCCGGGGCCGGGTTTCGTTACCTGCAACAAGCCATGGAAGACGTTACCGGATTGCCGTTTGCGGAATTTATGGACCAGGAATTAATTAGCCCTTTGGCGATGAACTCAAGCTCGTTTGTTTTTCGGGATGCATTCGCCTCACGAATGGCCAGCGGACATGAAGCGGGGAGGGTGTTTCAAAAACCGAAAATGGAGCCCAACGCCGCCTATAGCCTGCTTACCACCCCCGGTGATATGGCCAGGTTTAACCAGGAAATCTGCAACCCCAAGTTGCTTAAACCGGATACGGTGGCCCAAATGCTTCGCCCGATGGTGAAATGGAAGAAAAATGTATACTGGGGGTTGGGGTTTGGAATTTTGAAATCAGCCAATGAGGATTTTTTTTGGCATTGGGGCAATAATTACAATTTTAACGGCATCATGATTACGGGAAAGGACTCCAAGGCCGGAGTCATCATCATGACCAACGGCAACACCGGTATGAGACTGGCGGGGCGACTGGCTGTCAAAGTGGTGAATGATTACTTCCGGAAATTAGGCCAAAGCCAAGATCTTGACCCATATACGTTCGACTTTTTATTGTAATTTAACGACAGAGCGGTGTGGAGACCCGACTATATAGAGTACACACCGCTTTTTTTTTGCTGTTTTAAGGGGTTGATCCCACGCTAATTATAAACCCATCATAAATTGAAACAATTTATCATTCATCCCCGGAAGGCCCTCATGGGTAAAATCGGGATAGACCTCCATTTGTTTTGGAGACTTAATCTTGTTATACGCTGCAAACTGGGTGGATGGCGGGCATACGGTATCCATCAGGCCGGTGCCGAATAAGACCTCGCCCCGGATTCTCCCCGCTAGGTGTTGGACATCGATATAGCCTAGCCGGGTAAAAACTTGGTCCGCTCGAGCGTGAGTCGGATCGAAAAGGCGGAAGTAATCACGAATTTCGTTATAAGCGTCCTTGGCCAGATCCATTTCCCAAACCCGGCGATAATCAGAGAGAAAAGGATAACATGGCCCCGCGCGTTTAATACGGGGTTCCAAAGCCGCACAGGCGAGCGTCAGCCCCCCTCCCTGGGACCAGCCTATGACTCCCACCCGGTTGGGGTCCACCTCGGGTAGATTCATGACAATATCCGCCAGTTGGGCTGTATCCAGGAAAATATGCCGGAACAGCATGTTTTCGGGTGCATCATCCAATCCCCGGATGATATGCCCGTGAAGGGTATTTCCCTTAACTCCTCCGGTATCCTCGGATAACCCGCCCTGGCCGCGGCAATCCATCGCCAGGACTGAAAATCCGGCCCCCACAAAGTTGAGTTTTTCGCTCCAATCGCTGGAGTTACAGGAATAACCATGGAATTGAATTACAGCGGGATGAGGTTCCGAGAAATTTTTGGGCCGTAAGTATTTAGCATGGATTCGCGCTTGGCGGACCCCTGTAAAATAAAGATCGAAGCATTCCGCGAACGGCGCCCGGAATTCACTGGAGACCAGAGTAACGCACGGGTCTACGGCTTTCATTTCTTGGATGGCATTATCCCAATACTGATCGAAATCAGCCGGGCGCGGGTTGCATCCTTGATACTCTTCAAGTTCCGCGAATGGCATTTCAAATGTCGGCATGATAAGTTCCCTTTCATGTAAAGTATTTATGTCAAATATTATAACAATGATTCCGGATCATGTTCAACCTTATTCAACGTCAATCCGGGGAAAATTCTCCTGTTCCCGTGATTTACGATTAAACATTTGTTACGGGAATGCCGATTCATTGATCGGTAGACTAAAAAAGTTTTGATCGGAATATGTTTTATTTATTGGCCGGATGAAGTTATTTCTGGGTTGTAAGGAAAACATTTGGCGATGAAAGGTGCAAGCATGATGAACTCACTTTTATTTGATTACGATCAATCACCCCTCATCGGCGCTTATTATTTCTTCCGGGGGGATCTGGATAAAGCCCGGTCCGACATGGAGATCCTACGAGAATCCGGTGTGAACCATTTATGGCTCTTCATTGATGAGTATTTCCGGAAGGATGCCCCCAAACCTGGTCCGGAATTCGATGAGTTTCTGCAACTCATGGCAGTCAACAATTTAAAATTTATCCCGGTAATCGGGCAGTTCATCTCCATCGTTGAGCATCCGGAGGTTCGGATCGTAACAGGAGACGGCACCCTTTCCTCCGATCCCCGTTACTGGAATATGGGCTGCTTCCGGCATCCGGTGAACCTCGAATGGGTAATTCATGAAACCGTTCAGTTTTTGCGCGCATATAAAGAACATTCGCTTTTAGGCCGGATTCACGGGAAGATTCCGATGAGTTTTGTTCATGAGGCCTATTACCGGACGGATACTCCGGAGATGGGCGGAAACAATATGCGGCCCAATTGTTATTGTGAGCATTGTACCCGGTCTTTTCTGGAATTTCTGATTGCGAAATATCACAGTTTATCGGAGTTCAACCGAAGCCACCGGGACCCGGTCAAGGATTGGGCGGATATCCGGTTTCCCCTCGGCCCGGAACTTGACTCCCGATTGTGGCTTGATTGGGTGGAGCACCATTCCCTGGCGATTCCGGAATTTTTACGCCGGCTGATTGCCGCCGCCCAACAAGAGGCGCCAATATTCACCACCCATGAATGCAATGACTTTTATCCCGGTTCCTGGCAGACTGTTTTAACCGGGAATCATCTCTGGCGCATGGCCGCCGAGATTGACTTCGGCCATGAGGATATGTATCCGCTGGAATTTGATCAACAGTACCAGATATACATTTACGGGCTGATGAAGGATTTAATGCGGAGCGCCATGAATTTCACCAAGCCTTATACCAGTAACGGCCAGGCTTTTACGCCGTGGGTCATCGAGGCCAAACTTCCCGAAAACAGCATGATTGAACAAGTCTATACCAGCTTAATTCATGGTGTGTCCGGGCTGGTATGGTGGCTGGGCAAGGATTTGGAGTTATGGAAGAATATGAAGGAACCCAATGATCTCCTTAAAGTCTGGCTGGCCAAGCGGAATGAACTGGAGCCGGAACCGCCGCAAATCGCGTTGCTTTATTCGTATACAACGCTGGCGCTGGATCAAAACGACCGGCATACCATGGATCTGCAATTAATATATATGGCCTTATGCCAGATCGGGATTCCGGTGGATATTATCACTGAAACCCAAATAACCCAGGGTATACTTGACCGGCGGCAATACCGGATGATTATCATACCGGGGGTTTCCGCAATTGAGCCTGAGGTCAAGACGGTTTTATTATCCTATGTTCAAAATGGCGGAGTGGTACTGGCCGATTATTCCGGGGAAATCCATACCGGATATGCTCCGCTGGTTGCCTGGAACACCGGTTTGCCATCTTTACCCCGCTACTATCGAACCAGTGAAGCGTTGGCTCCGGCGGGCCAGGATTTATTCATTCCGGTTGAGTCCTCTTGGGCAGGAATTCCTGATTATAAACAGGGGAAAGAACGCCGGGACCTGGCGTTCTTCGATAATGGCCAACCCGCATTGGCGAGCTGGACTTATGGTGGGGGAAAACTTATTGGAGCCGGTTCCCTGCTTGGAATTGATTTCGCCAATTACCCCGGGCATATTCATTTGAACAAGATGTTTCCGTATCTGATCCGGATGAACCGGGATGCCAGAAGCCTGTTAAAACTGCTTTGTCGCGAGTGCGGTGTGACTCCGGTGGCGGAGTCGGACAACCCCGGAGTTGAACTTGGCATATTTACCATGAACCCTGAAAATAACCATCTGTGCATGGCGGTGAATCATTTGCCGGAACCGGTTTCAGTCCGGATACGGATTCCCAAGGCCACCCGGCTTATTGAAAGTGGAGACGGACGGATTGCCGCCCAAAATAACGGAGAAGAATTGGTGGTGGAAACCCGGCTGGATGCTTTGGGGGGCGTTTGGTTTAAATTTGTTTAATGTATTTTTTGGGCTTCGGCAAAGATCATCTCCAACGTGGCTCCCTTTGCGCCGTTGACAGTGATCATATTGCTTGCCGGGCAGCCTCTTTTTTAGTAACCGCATTCATGCTTTTCGCATAAATTACTCCCGAAAGGGGGTTTTTATTTTGCATCATTACCGAATAAGCTTAATCGGAGAGTTGCGATTTTGGACTCAAATAATGGGTGATCACGCCCGTTTTATTAAAAACTCGCTAGCGCCGGATCAGATTAATTTCAATCTGGTGACGGATAATTTTATGCATATCTTTGATCGCTTTTATGAAAAGGTTGCCCATCTTGATGAAAACAAGGAACCTATTCGCTTAATTACCGATATTAACGCGGCGGTGCTAAGTTTCAGAGATTTTAAAAAAGAACTGCTTTCCACCCGTTTGCAAAATCAACCGGTGACTTCGCTGGGCCCGACGTTCTATAATCATATGCTGAACGAGTTGGAGGATTTTTTAAAACTGCTGGCCGAATTGGAGGCCGGAGAATCTTGTGAGGACAGTATTTTAGGACAGCATTTGTTATGGATTCTGGATGCTTCGGGCCATGCCGCGATCCTGGGCGGAGCTCTGGATAAGGTGGAGTTTCAATTGCGCAAAACCGCCAATGTTTTTGAGAAGGATTTTGATCACCTTTATATCAAGGTGGTGGAACTCATTGGCTTTTTCCGGAGCAAGCCGCCGGCGGCCGGTCCGGCGTTGGAACGATACAACCTGGAAGCGGCGGCGGCGATTCAGAAGTTTATGGAATTTTTGATGGAGTTGCGCCAGGGGGTTATCAAACAGAAGGTTTTGGGAAGGATTTTGCCTTTGGAGCCGGATCATATGTGGCGGGAGGAGTGTTATTATTTGCTTAAAATCGCGGAAGCAACCCCGGGATACCCGAAACCGGATTGTGATCCGGGACGGCCGAGGGTGAGTTAGTAAAAGTGTAAAGTGAAACGAAAAAAGGGAAAAGTTGAGATTGAAGTAACTTACAACAAGATACCTTAAGAAGATCCAGCGGGTACCGGGCGCGGGCCATGCCAATCACCGGATCGAGCCGGGCAAATTCGACATCTTCGAATCGGATGATAATTCGACTTCTTAAACGAAGGGCAATAATTACACCATTAACGGCAATCAGGTCACCTTCACCACCTCGGGTACGGGGGTCGAGTACTGGGAGTATACGTATGATTTGTTGAACCGGTTGATTCATGTAACCAAGAATGGTACGATAGTAGCGGAGTATGGTTACGATCCCGGTGGTGTCCGGGTCGTTAAGAAAGTCTACCAAAACGGGGTTAATACCGATAAGATTCATTATGTCTTCGAAGGCGCGGAACCGATCTTTGAAAAGCGAATATCCGACAGCAGGGTCCGGAGTTACATCTACGCCCTGGGCAGGTACCTGGCACGAGTCGATGGCGTGATTGGGGATAGTCAAGCCAAAGTCTATTATTACCACGCCGATTACGCGGGTTCGATTAAGGCGGTGACCGACCAGGCGGGTCGCATCGTTTATAAAGCCGACGACTATTTGCCCTTTGGGACCCAAATATCTAAAAGCGACGATTTCGATGAGCTGCGTGGGTTTACGGAAAAAGAGTATGATCCGGATATCAGACTGTATTACTTCAATGCCCGGTGGTATGATCCGGAGTTGGGAAGGTTTATCAGTGAAGATTCAGCGGCTGATCCGAACAATTGCAATTTATATTCCTACTGCGGGAATTGCCCGGTTATGCGGTGTGATCCTACCGGTAAATTTGTTTGGTGGCTACCCTTATTTTTTGGCGGTTTCTTTGGTGGTGTAAGTTCTGGAATGAACGGTGGAGATTTTTGGACGGGATTTGCATTTGGCGCGGTTACCGGTGCGCTTGGTTTGGGGATTAACGCCGGGCTCGGAGCATTAGGTATGGCTAGTGGAGCTTTTGAGACATGCGTTTTGAGTGGTGGAATTGCCGGAGGAATTACAAGTGCGCTCACCGGGGGTGATTTCTGGTCGGGAGTAGGAATGGGGGCTTTGGGCGGAGGAGTTGCTTGGGGATTAGATATGCTTATTCCAACGAAAACTAATATATTCAAGAGTAGTAATCCAGTGCGGGAAGGTTTATTACGTTTATTTAAAATGGGAGTAAAATCATCGGGTAAGGGAGGAAACTCAATATTAGATCTTCTTAGCGAATTATTCGGTGGGTCGTGGGATATACCGGAGCCGAGTTCTGAAGGTGAAAAAACCGTTCAATCAGCTCAAAAGCTTTTAGATGAAATCAATAAAGTTATTAACTCAACTTTCGCAGCATAAATTAGGCAGATATACCTTGATATAATTAGGTAAAGCATCATACCAATACATGAGTTGACAAGAAATCATTTTGGAAAGCTTTTTTCCAGTCGTGTTAAGGATTTC